>NZ_BCPO01000015.1:0-55516 GCF_016586105.1 Burkholderia sp. E168m15 | reverse complement strand
TGTACTGGCCGCCCGAATCGATCAGCAGCAGGCCATCGCCGGCGATCGTCGCGTGCGACTCGCGCGTCGCGTGGTAGTGCGGCATCGCGCCGTTCGCGTTGAAGCCGGCGATCGTCGCGAAGCTCGCCGACACATAGCCGGGGCGTCGGGCGCGCGCGGCCGTGAGCTTTTCCTCGATCGTCAGCTCGGTGATCGTCTCGCGGTTCACCGCCTGTTCGAACCACGCGAAGAATTCCGCGAGCGCGGCGCCGTCGTGCTCCATCGTCACGCGCACGTGCTCGATCTCGGCGGACGTCTTGCGCGACTTCGCGAACGTCGACGGATTCACGGCCTCGACGAGCTTCACGCCGGCCGGCACGGCCTCGAGCGTGCCGAACGTCACGCGGCGCGGGTCGATCAGCAGCGTCGCGCCGTCGGGCAGCGCCGCGAGCGACGCGCGCGCGGCGTCGTAGGCGCGGACGTCGACGCCATCCTGTGCGAGCGACGCGGCCAGCGCAGGCGGCACCTTGCCGTCGGCGACGAACAGCGTCGCGCGCTCGGCGCCGATCATTGCGTGCGCAACGAACACCGGATTGAAGTTGACGTCGGCGCCGCGCAGGTTGAACAGCCATGCGAGATCGTCGAGCGTCGACACGAAATGCCACTGCGCGCCGTGCGCGTGCATCGCGCGGCGCACCTCGGCCAGCTTGCTCGCGCGCGTCGTGTCGGCCTGCGGCGCCACGTGCTCGAACACCGCGTCGCCGGGCAGCCCCGGCCGCTCGGGCCAGATCGCGTCGAGCAGGTCGACGTCGGTACGCAGCGCGATGCCGCGCGCGCTCAGCGCGGCCGTCAGCCCGCGTGCGGCCGCGACGCCGAGCACCGCGCCGTCGACCCCGACCGTCGCGCCGGCCGCCACGTTCTGCGCGAGCCAGTCGACGTGCGGTGCGCTCTGCTGCCCGCCCGTCATCTTCATCAGCTGCACGCCCGTGCCCGCCAGCTCGGCGTCGGCCTGCACCCAGTAGCGGCTGTCGACCCACAACCCCGCGAAATCCGCGGTCACGACCAGCGTGCCGACCGAGCCCGTGAAGCCGGACAGCCAGCGGCGCGCCTGCCAGCGTTCGGGCAGGTATTCGGACAGATGAGGATCGGCGGACGGCACGAGATAAGCGGCCAGGTTCTCGCGGACCATGGCGTCGCGCAACAGCGCGAGACGGGCCGGCACCGGCGAGACTTCGGGGAGACGGGCATTCATGATTTCACCTGAGAGCATTCAGCGACGGGCCGACAGCGCGACCGTCACGGCTACGGCGAGGAACGCGACGCCGGTGCAGACCGGCCATTCGAGCGTCTCGCCATCGTAAAACAGTCCCGAGAGATTGCCGACCATGCGGGCGGCGGCCGCGCCCACGATGCCGACGAGCACCGCGATCCACCACGCGGGCCGGCCCGTGCGCCGCATCGGATGCAGCCAGCGGCCGAACAGCCCGACGGCCGCTCCCAGGACAAGGATTCCAAACCAGTTCATTCGACGCCTTCTATAAATTCAGATTCGTCCCATAGGCGTGAACGTTACCAGCGGCTAGCATCGATTCATCCATCGAACCCGAGACCAGCCGGGCGCCGCGAACATTCGAGTGTAGGGGCCGACTCGACGTTATGGCAAGCGCACACCGGCTGCCATATTGAAGAAATTCTCATGCGAATCGCTCTGATCGATCCGGAGTCGCGTCATACCGCACTCCTGAACCGCCTGCTCTTCGCGGGCGGTCACGTGTGCCACGCATTTCCGTCCGGCGCCGCATTCTTCGAGTGGCTCGCCGCCGACAACACCTGCGACATGCTGGTCACCGGCCACTGGGCCGGCGACCAGCCGGCGCAGGAAGTCATTCCGCGCGCGCAGGCGGTCCTGCCCGGGTTGCCCGCCATCGCCGTGATGCAGTCGGCGCGCGAAAGCGAAATCGTCTCGTGCCTGCACGCGGGCGCCGACGATTGTCTCGTGCGGCCCGTGAGCGGGCCCGAGCTGCTCGCGCGCGTCAATGCGCTGAGCCGGCGCGCCGGCGTCCGGCGGCTGCCCACCCGCTCGCGCGAAATGTATGGCGAATACACGTTCGACGCCACGCATTGCCTCGTCCGTTTCGGCGACGCAATCGTTTCACTCACGCCGAAGGAGTTCCGTTTCGCACAGTTGCTGTTCACGAACCTGTCGCGGCCCGTATCGCGCGCCCATATCCTCGAAACGGTATGGGCGCGCCGCCGCGACATGAAGTCGCGCACGCTCGACACGCATGCGTCCCGGCTGCGCAGCAAATTGCAGTTGCTTCCGGAGCGCGGCTACCGGCTGTTGCCGCTCTATGGCTTCGGCTACCAGCTCGACCGCGTGCCGATCGAGCCCCCAAATTCGCGGCCCCGCCACGCCGATGCCCGGTATGCCGCGAGTGAGGAAATCGCTGAAACGCTATAATATGGGCCTAAACGATAGCCCTCGATATGCAACTCCTCACGATCGGAATCAACCACCACACTGCGCCTGTCGCCCTGCGCGAACGCGTGGCGTTTCCGCTCGAGCAAATCAAGCCGGCTCTCGTCACGTTCAAGAACGTGTTTCTCGGCCCGCAGGCGCCCAATACGCCCGAGGCGGCGATCCTCTCCACCTGCAACCGCACCGAGCTGTATTGCGCGACCGACGATCGTGCTGCCCGTGAAGGCGCGGTCCGCTGGCTGTCGGAATATCACCGGATTCCGGTCGACGAACTCGCGCCGCACGTCTATGCACTGCCGCAGTCGGAAGCGGTCCGGCACGCGTTTCGCGTCGCGTCCGGCCTCGATTCGATGGTGCTCGGCGAAACCCAGATTCTGGGCCAGATGAAGGATGCCGTTCGCACCGCGACCGAAGCGGGCGCGCTCGGCACTTATCTGAACCAGCTGTTCCAGCGTACGTTCGCGGTGGCGAAGGAAGTGCGCGGCACGACCGAAATCGGCACGCAGTCGGTGTCGATGGCCGCGGCTGCGGTGCGCCTCGCGCAGCGGATCTTCGAAAAGGTGTCGGATCAGCGCGTGCTGTTCATCGGCGCGGGCGAAATGATCGAGCTGTGCGCGACGCACTTCGCCGCGCAAGGCCCGCGCGAACTGGTCGTCGCGAACCGCACGGCCGAACGCGGCCAGCGGCTCGCCGAACGCTTCAACGGCCGCGCGATGCCGCTGGCCGACCTGCCCACCCGCATGCACGAATTCGACATCATCGTGTCGTGCACCGCGTCGACGCTGCCGATCATCGGTCTCGGCGCGGTCGAGCGCGCGGTGAAGGCGCGCCGCCACCGGCCGATCTTCATGGTCGACCTCGCGGTGCCGCGCGACATCGAGCCCGAAGTCGGCAAGCTGAAGGACGTGTTCCTGTACACCGTCGACGATCTCGGCGCGATCGTGCGCGAAGGCAACGCATCGCGCCAGGCCGCGGTCGCCCAGGCCGAGGCGATCATCGAGACGCGCGTGCAGAATTTCATGCAATGGCTCGACACGCGCAGCGTCGTGCCGGTGATCCGTCACATGCACACGCAGGCCGACGCATTGCGCCGGGCCGAAGTCGAAAAGGCGCAGAAGCTGCTCGCGCGCGGTGACGATCCGGCCGCCGTGCTCGAAGCGCTGTCGCAGGCGCTGACCAACAAGCTGATCCACGGCCCGACGAGCGCGCTCAACCGCGTCAACGGCGCCGATCGCGATTCGCTGATCGACCTGATGCGCGGCTTCTACCAGCACGCGCCGCGCTCGAACGACCAGTCCGGCCACTAGCGCCGCCCGGTCGCCCTGCCGCCGGCCGCGCATTGTCCTGCCGCCGGCCTATCCTTTCCGAATACCCCTTGCCCGGGAGCGCCGCTCCACACCATGAAGACGAGCATGCAACGCAAGCTCGACCAGCTGTCCACACGGCTGGCCGAACTGAACGACCTGCTGAGCCGCGAAAACGTCACGGCCGACCTCGACCAGTACCGCAAGCTGACGCGCGAACATGCGGAACTCGGCCCGGTCGTCGAACAATACGCGTTATGGCGCCAGTCGCGCAGCGACGAAACGGCCGCGCAGGAGCTGCTGGCCGATCCGTCGATGCGCGATTTCGCGGAAGACGAAATCCGCAGCGCGCGCGAGGGCATGGCGCGCCTCGAGACCGAGCTGCAGAAGATGCTGCTGCCGAAGGACCCGAACGACGACCGCAACATCTTCCTCGAAATCCGCGCGGGCACGGGCGGCGACGAATCGGCGCTATTCGCGGGCGACCTGCTGCGCATGTACCTGCGCTTCGCGGAACGCCAGCGCTGGCAGGTCGAAATGATGTCGGAGAGCGCGTCGGATCTCGGCGGCTACAAGGAAGTGATCGTGCGGATCGCGGGCCAGGGTGCGTATTCGCGCCTGAAGTTCGAATCGGGCGGCCATCGCGTGCAGCGCGTGCCGGCCACCGAGACGCAGGGGCGCATCCATACGTCCGCGTGCACGGTCGCCGTGATGCCGGAAGCCGACGAGATCGGCGAGGTCGAGATCAATCCGGCCGACCTGCGGATCGACACGTTCCGCGCGTCCGGCGCGGGCGGTCAGCACATCAACAAGACCGATTCGGCGGTGCGCGTCACGCACATCCCGACCGGGATCGTCGTCGAATGCCAGGACGACCGCTCGCAGCACAAGAACAAGGATCGCGCGCTGAAGGTGCTCGCCGCGCGCATCAAGGACAAGCAGTATCACGAGCAGCACGCGAAGGAAGCCGCGACGCGCAAGAGCCTGATCGGCTCCGGCGACCGCTCGGAGCGCATCCGCACGTACAACTTCCCGCAGGGCCGGATGACCGACCACCGGATCAACCTGACGCTGTACCGGCTCGAGGCGATCATGGACGGCGATCTCGACGAACTGATCGGCGCGCTCGTCACCGAGCACCAGGCCGAGTTGCTCGCGTCGCTCGGCGAAGCCGACTAAGGCCACGATGTCCGACACCACCGCCGACGCCCTGCTGCGCGCCTCGCCGCTCGACCCGGTCGATGCACGCGTGCTGCTCGCGCACGCGCTCGGCTGGACCCGCACGCAACTGATCACGCGCGGCGACGCGCCGCTCGACGCCGCCGCGGTCGAACGCTACCGCGCGCTCGAAGCGCGCCGCGTCGCCGGCGAGCCCATCGCGCAGCTGGTGGGGATGCGCGAGTTCTTCGGCCGCCCGTTCGACGTGACGCCCGACGTGCTGATCCCGCGCCCCGAAACCGAACTGCTCGTCGAAGCCGCGCTCGATGCGATCGACGGGCTGCCGCACGCGGCCGTGCTCGATCTCGGCACCGGCAGCGGCGCGATCGCCGTGTCGATCGCGGCCGAGCGCCCCGATGCGCGCGTCTGGGCGCTCGACCGTTCGCCGGCCGCGCTCGCGGTCGCGCAACGCAACGCCGACAAGCTGCTCGACGCGCACCGCCCCGGCGGCCCGCTGCACTGGCTGCAGAGTGACTGGTACGCGGCGCTCGATCCCGCGCTCGGGTTCGACGCGATCGTCAGCAACCCGCCGTACATCGCGCAGCACGATCCGCACCTCGCGCAAGGCGATCTGCGTTTCGAGCCGCGCGGCGCGCTCACCGACGGCGCCGATGGCCTCAGCGCGATCCGCGCGATCGTCGCGGGCGCCGGCGCCTATCTGAAACCGGGCGGCACGCTGTGGATCGAGCACGGCTACGACCAGGCCGAAGCCGTCCGCGCGATACTGGCGTCGCACGGCTTCGTCGCGGTCGAATCGCTCGCCGATCTCGCCGCCATCGAACGCACGACCGGCGGCCGCCTGCCGGGCTGATGCCCGGCCCGCCCGGTTGAAATCCGCTATCATTTCGATCTAACGCCCCGCAAACGCAAGGTCAGTCATGGACACCCAACAACGTATCAAGCAAATCGTCGACGAAAACCAGGTCGTGCTCTTCATGAAGGGCAACGCGCAATTCCCGATGTGCGGCTTCTCGGGCCGCGCCGTGCAGGTGCTGAAGGCCTGCGGCGTCGACCAGTTCAAGACGGTCAACGTGCTCGAGGACGACGAAATCCGCCAGGGCATCAAGGCATTCTCGAACTGGCCGACCATCCCGCAGCTGTACGTGAAGGGCGAATTCATCGGCGGCTCGGACATCATGATGGAGATGTACCAGTCGGGCGAACTGCAGCAACTGTTCGCCGCCGCGTAACACGCGGCACCCGCCCCCTTTCGATGGCATCTCCCAGCGCGCCGCCGCGCCGGCTGATCGTCGCGATCACCGGCGCCACCGGCGTGATCTACGGTGTGCGGCTGCTCGATCTGCTGCGCGCCGCCGGCGGCGTCGAAACGCATCTGCTGATTTCGAACGCCGGTTGGCTCAACATCCAGCATGAACTGAAGCTGCCGAAGGCCGATGTCGAAAGCCGTGCGGACGTCGTGCATTCGGTGCGCGACGTCGGCGCGACGATCGCGTCGGGCTCGTTCGCGACCGACGGCATGGTGATCGCGCCCTGCTCGATGAAGACGCTCGCGAGCGTCGCGCACGGGCTGTCCGACAACCTGATCACCCGCGCGGCCGACGTCACGCTGAAGGAACGCCGCCGTCTCGTGCTGATGGTGCGCGAGACGCCGTTCAATCTCGCGCATCTGCGCAACATGACCGCCGTCACCGAAATGGGCGGCATCGTCTTTCCGCCGCTGCCCGCGTTCTACGCGATGCCGAAGACGATCGAGGAACTCGTCGACCAGACCGTCACGCGCGTCCTCGACCTGTTCGCCCTCAGCGCGCCGCTCACGACGCCGTGGCCCGGCATCCGCCACGCGCAGTAAGCCACGCCTCTTCTGCGCGGATCTCCACCGATTCGCGCAGCAACTCCTTCCATTTCACGCCTTCTGATGCGACTCGGCATCCGAAAGCCAGCCTTCGCCGCTATTATCAACAAACAAGCGTCAATCAAATTCCGTAGCGTCGATTTATCAATGCACGGTACACGCCTATAGTCACAGGCAAATCCTTTTGCAGGTCACCACCATGAACCGCTTGCCTTCGCTGTACCTGTCCCACGGCGCCCCGACGCTGCCGATCGACCCGGCGCTGCCGTCCGGCGCGTTCACGCACCTCGGCGCCGAGCTGCCGCGCCCACGCGCGGTGCTGATGCTGTCCGCGCACTGGGGCACGCAACGACCGGTCGCGAGCGTCGCCGCGCATCCGGACACGATTCACGACTTCTACGGTTTCCCGCAGGCGCTGTACGACATCCGCTATCCGGCGCCGGGCGCACCCGACGTCGCCGAGCGCGCGGCCGCGCTGCTGAACGCGGCGGGCATCGCGACCGCGACGACCGAACACGGTCTCGATCATGGCGCATGGGTGCCGATGCTGCTGATGTTTCCGGAAGCCGACGTGCCGGTCGCGCAACTGTCGATCCAGCCGCGCGCGGATGCCGCACATCACTTCGCGCTCGGCCGCGCGCTGCGACCGCTGCGCGACGAAGGCGTGATGGTGATCGGCTCGGGCCAGATCACGCACAACCTGCGCGCCGCCGATTTCGGCGCGGCGCCCGAGGATGCGGACCCGCGCGTCGCGGAATTCACCGACTGGTTCGAGGCGAAACTGGCCGCCCGCGACGTCGACGCGCTGCTCGACTACCGCCGGCAGGCGCCGCACGCGGCGCTGATGCATCCGACCGACGAACATTTGCTGCCGGTCTTCACGGCGCTCGGCGCGGCGGACGACGACTACCAACTCGGCATCCAGTCGCTCGGCACCTATCAGCGCGTGCTCGCGATGACGAACTACGTGTTCGCGAGCGCCAGCGCCTGAGCCTGGACGGCGGCGCCGCCGCCGGGCCAACAAAAAGCCCGCCCGGGCCATGCCCGGGCGGGCTTTTTTCACTGCATCCTGCCGCCGCCGAATCCGGCGGCAGGTCAGGCGTCAGGCACCGATCCCTTCGAGGATCTCGTCGTGCGACTCGCGCTCGTCGAGATACTGGGTCCGGTAACCGGTATTCACGCCCCAGAAGTAGAACACCAGCGAGATCGCCGCGACGATCAGCATGTCCCAGCCGTACGGCAGGTAGCCATGACCGCCGAACTCCTTGCTGCCGATCAGCGACAGCACGGCCATCGTCGGCAGGTACGCGACCAGCCACCATGCGGCCTTCAGGTCGGCGCCCCAGCCGGTCCAGCCCGACTTCGCCTGGAAGTAGAAATACACCGGCAGCGCGACGATCATCAGCAGGATGATTTCGCCCGTCAGCGGCCACTTCGCCCAGTACAGGATCAGCGAGGCGCACACGAACGCGAACGGGGCGATCAGCTTCATCAGCGGAATCGACAGCGGACGCTCGATGTCGGTCGCCGAACGGCGCAGCGCCATCAGGCTGATCGGGCCGGTCAGGTACGAGATCACCGTCGCGACCGAGATCACCGCCGCGAGCGAGCTCCAGCCGCGGAAGAAGAACAGGAACACGAACGACACGAGCAGGTTGAACCACATCGCCTGGCGCGGCACGCCGTAGATCGGATGCACGTTGCCGAACATCTTCGGCATCGTGTTGTTGCGCTCCATTGCATAGATCATGCGGGTGGTCGTCGCCATGTAGGTCGTACCGGTGCCGCTCGGGCTGATGAACGCGTCGACGTACAGCAGGATCGCGAGCCAGTTCAGGTTCAGCGCGATCGCGAGTTCCGCGAACGGCGACGAGAAGTTGAAGTGCGCCCAGCCCTTCGCGACGTCGGCCGGATTCACCGAACCGATATAGGCCATTTGCAGCAGCACGTAGATCACGAGCGCCAGCAGGATCGACGTGATCACCGCGAACGGCACGCTGCGCGACGGATTGCGCGCTTCACCGGCCAGGTTCACCGGGCTCTGGAAGCCGTTGAACGCGAACACGATGCCGCTCGTCGCGACCGCGGTCAGCACGGCCGACCAGCCGTACGGCGCGAAGCTCGCATTCGATGCGACGCCGAGGTTCTCCGAG
Source organism: Burkholderia sp. E168m15 (assembly GCF_016586105.1). Classification (NCBI taxonomy): domain Bacteria; kingdom Pseudomonadati; phylum Pseudomonadota; class Betaproteobacteria; order Burkholderiales; family Burkholderiaceae; genus Burkholderia; species Burkholderia sp. E168m15. Next base: position 46,570 of record NZ_BCPO01000015.1, on the reverse strand, counting down.
TGGAAGCTCGTCAGCATCAGGCCGAGGATCGTGAGGCCGGGGATCAGGAACTTGAAGATCGTGATCGCGGTGTTCGCCCGCGCGAAGGCCTTCACACCCCAGTAGTTCAGCATGAAGTAGACGACGACCAGCACGGCCGACAGCAGCAGGCCGAGGGTCTGCAATTCGCCGTTCACGAACAACGCGTGCGCCCACGGATACGGCCACGTGCTCATGTACTGGATCGACGCTTCGGCCTCGATCGGAATCACGGATACGATCGCGATCCAGTTGGCCCATGCACTGATGAAGCCCACCAGCGAACCGTGCGAGTAGCGCGCGTAACGCACCATGCCGCCCGACTCGGGGAACATCGCGCCCAGTTCCGCATACGTCAGCGCAATCGCCAGAATCACGACGGCGCCGATGATCCAGGCGCAGATCGCCGCCGGACCGGCGATCTTCGCGGCTTTCCAGGCACCGAACAGCCAGCCCGAGCCGATAATCGAACCCAGCCCCGTCAGCATCAATGCAAACGGGCCGATGTTCCGTTGAATAGAACTCTTCACATCCTCTCCTGTGTCTCAAAAAGCATGGTCGGCCTGCAGTCCGGGATCGGCTCGGACAGCACCGCGCACGCATTCTTGGGGGGAGGGTCACCCGATCGGGGCAACCCGTCCACGCGGCGCGTAGTTTAACGGTTGCACCTCGAACGTGGCGCCAAAATCGATCGCCCCCTACAAAAAATTCGCATCGCTTGCAAGCTTTGTAAACCAGATATCCGCAATAACCCTGAGAGCATGGGAATACGGTTGACCGTCAGACGGATTAGCCGTATAAAGGACTTCGCAGGATTTCAAGTGGCGAGTGAATTGGTTCTTTCGTAGTTCGCCCATCAACGGTACTCCGGTTGGTCCTATTACCCCTTCCTTGATTTTCCGCACCCCATGGGCTTCGGCCCCGTTTTATCTTTTTAGGAACAAGTAACATGGCAACCGGTACCGTCAAGTGGTTCAATGACGCAAAGGGCTTCGGCTTCATCACCCCGGAAGGCGGCGGCGACGATCTGTTCGCGCACTTCTCGGAAATCCGCGTCGAAGGCTTCAAGACGCTGCAAGAAAACCAGAAGGTTGAATTCGAAGTGAAGACGGGCCCGAAGGGTCTGCAAGCTGCGAACATCCGTCCGGTCTAAGCTGGCGCGATCATTCGTGTAAAAAAGCCCCGCTTCGGCGGGGCTTTTTGTTTTTGGGCGTTGGTCGTCCGCCCGGCATGACGACCTTTCAGCCGCCCGCCATTCAGCCGAACAATCGCTGCGCGTGAATGCCGAGACCCGTCGCGACACTCGCGAGGCGATCGCCGAACACCGGCTGCGCATCCGGGAACGCGCCGGCAAGCGCGCCCGACAGGAACGCGAGCCCCGTCGAACCGCCGGTGAAATACAGCGCCCCGACATCGCGCGGCGCCACGCCCGCGAGCCGCACCGTTTCGCGCGCGGCATCGACGATGCGTGCGGTATCGTCCCGACTCGCGTCGACGAGACGATCGGCGTCGAACGCGATCAGCAGATCCTCTTCCACGTCGTTCAGGTCGATCATCGTCTCCCCGCCCGCCGCGACGCCGATCTTCGCTTCTTCCGCGCGCGCCATCAGCGCATGCCCGAGCCGCTGCTCGACCACGCTCGTGAGCCGGTCGTACTGCCGCACGTCCTGGTACAGGTGCTTCATCAGCTTGAGCTCGCCGACGCGCTTCGGCGTGTAGACGGTGTTGATCAGGTGCCAGGTCGCGAGATCGAAATAGATCTTGTTCGGCAGCTCGCGCCCTTCCGGGTCGAGCGAACGGTAGCCGAATGCGGGCAGGATCGCCGCCAGCTCGACCCGCCGGTCGTAGTCGGTGCCCGCGACGTGCACGCCGTGGTGCGCCAGCACGTCGTCCTTGCGCTCGAGGCGCGCCATCCGTTCCGGCCCGACGCGCACCAGCGAGAAGTCGGACGTGCCGCCGCCGATGTCGGCGACGAGTACCAGACGCTCGGCCGGCTGGCGCGACTCGTAGTCGAACGCGGCGGCGATCGGTTCGTACTGGAAGTGAACGTCCGCGAAGCCGACCGATCGCGCGGCCGCCTCGAGCTGATCCTGCGCGAGACGGTCGGCGCGCGGATCGTCGTCGACGAAGAACACCGGCCGGCCGAGCACCGCGCGGCCGATCGGCGCGCGTGCGCGCGCTTCGGCCTTGCGTTTCAGGTGCGTCAGGAAGCGCGCGATGATTTCGGTGTACGCGATCGCACTGCCGTCGCCGAGATCGGTGGTCGTTTCCGCGAGCGGCGAGCCGAGGATGCTCTTCATTGAGCGCATCAGCCGGCCGTCGAAACCGTCGATATAGGAAGCCAGCGCCGCCCGGCCGTATTCGACCGTCTCTTCGTCGTTGTTGAAGAAGATCGCGGTGGGCAGCGTCAGGTGGTCGCCCTCGACGGGCGCGAGGCGCATGCCATCGCCGTCGGGCAGCGCCACGGCGGAATTGGACGTGCCGAAATCGATCGCGCAGTAAGTCATGGGAAATTGCCGCAGCAGGGCCGGCGCGAAAACGGAAAGGACGGGCTTTTTAACATGAAGCCCGCGCGATCACAACCGGGGCCGGCCACCGGTGCCGCGCAACGGGCGCCGGTGGCGACGGCGCGCGGCGTGGCGACGGCGCGCGGCGTGGCGCACCGGGAACATGCGCGGACAGGATGCGCGATGCAGCCTGCCCGCCTGCGGAGTCAGGCTGCCGCGTCGAAGCTCTTTTTCCACGCACCCGCGTAGACGACTTCGCCGATCGCATGGCGCGTGCGCGGTGCCTTTTCGCGATCGCGCAGCACGGGGTCGAGCTTGTCGACGTTGCCGTAGTGGCCGAGCGAGATGATCGACGCGATCGCGACGTCCGCCGGAATCGCGAACGCGTCGCGGAACGCCTTCGCGTCGAACCCGCTCATCTGGTGCGCGGCGAGGCCGAGCGCGTGCGCCTGCAGCACCAGCGACATCGCGGCGGCGCCGGCGTCGTACAGCGCGGTCGGCGCCGGCTCGCCCTTCGGCGTGAGCGTGTGCGCGGTGACCGCGATCAGCACCGGCGCCGGTGCATTCCAGCCCTGGTTGAACGGCACCAGCGTCGCGAACGCGCGTTTGAACGCGTCTTCATCCTGGGTGCGATCGAATACGATGAAACGCCACGGTTGCGCGTTGTACGCGGACGGGGCCCAGCGTGCCGCTTCGAGCACCGCGTGAAGATCGCCGGCGCTGACGGCTTCATCCGAATACGCGCGCGGGCTCCAGCGGCCCGCGATCAGATCGTGAATCGAAACAGTGGTGGGAGCAGGTTTGACAGACATGCGGTTCCTCGCTGACATCGATGAAGGGGCGCGAACGCCCGGCAAACCGCAAGCATACCCGCTTGAGCGACGGCGCGCCCGATCCTGCCGCGCTATGCAAATCTCCGTGCGTGCAATGGCCGGCCGCAGCGTGGGCGGCCGGTCGGACGCGCCCCGATCAGGCTGCCTGCGCCGCCGCGCGCGACGGGCCGCGGTTGATCCGCAGCACGATCAGCGCCCCGATGATGCACAGCCCGCCCGAGATCATCGACGCGATCGTATAGGTGCCGAGACTCGCGCGCAGCAGCCCCGCGCCGAGCGCCGCGAATGCCGCGCCGAGCTGGTGGCCGGCCACGATCCAGCCGAACACGACCGGCGCCGCGGCCTTGCCGAACACGTCGGTCGCGAGCCGCACGGTGGGCGGCACGGTTGCGATCCAATCGAGCCCGTAGAACATCGCGAACAGCGGCAGCCCGAAGAAGTCGATCCCGAACGCATGCGGCAGATAGATCAGCGACAGCCCGCGCAGCCCGTAATACCAGAACAGCAGCACGCGGTTGTCGTAACGGTCCGACAACCATCCCGACAGTGTCGTGCCGAACAGGTCGAAGATGCCCATCGCCGCGAGCAGCGACGCGCCCTGCACTTCGGTCATCCCGTAGTCGCTGCACATCGCGATCAGGTGCGTGCCGACATAGCCGTTGGTGCTCGCGCCGCAGATGAAGAAGCTGAAGAACAGCAGCCAGAAATCGCGCGAGCGGCTCGCCATCAGCAGCGTGCGGAACGCGACCGCGAGCGGGTTCTCCTTGGTCGCGTCGGGCGCGGGCGGCGCATCGGCCGGCTCGCCGTACGGGCGCAACCGCACGTCGGCCGGCCGCTCGGGCAGCAGGAACGCGACGAGCGGAATCACGATCGCGGCCGCCACCGCGACGACCAACACGACCGGCCGCCAGCCGTGGCGCTGCGCGATCGCCGCGAGCATCGGCAGGAACACGAGCTGGCCGGTGGCCGTGCTCGCGGTCAGGATGCCCATCACGAGGCCGCGCCGCGCATGGAACCAGCGCGTGACGAAGGTCGCGGACAGCGTCAGCGCGACGACGCCCGTCGAGCAGCCGACCATCAGCCCCCAGATCACGACCATCTGCCAGCTCTGCGTCATCATCGACGACAGCGCGACGCCCGCGCTCATCGTCACCAGCGCGGTGAGGATCGTCGGGCGCAGCCCGAAGCGCTGCATCGCGGCAGCCGCGAACGGGCCCGTCAGACCATACAGCGCGATGTTCACCGAAATCGCCAGCGAAATCGCCGCGCGGCTCCAGCCGAGCTCGCGTTCGAGCGGCACCATCAGCACGCTCGGCGTCGCGCGCGTGCCGGCTGCCGCCAGCAGGATCAGGAATACCACCGCCGCCGCGAGCCATCCGTAATGGAAGCGCCCTCTGATTCGTGTCACTGCCCAGTTCATCTTCGCGTTCTCCAGTTGGCGGTTGCGGTGCCATCGCACCTGCCCCGCCCCGACCAGGCCACCTCCGCCGCGCATTTCAACATCGGCTGACCCGGGCCGACGCTTGGCATTCGTCTGTTGATCCGGCCGCGATTGTTACCGACCGGTCACAAGTGTGTTGCGATCGTAGTTACCAGTCGGTAACATGTCAAGCAATCCATTACGTAGTCGAGGGTCATCATGTCGGGCATCGAGGTCGCCAAACCGCCGGCGCGGCGCACACGCCGGCCGATCGACGGCGCGACCGCGCAGGAGCACCTGCTGCGTGCCGCCGAGGAGCTGTTTTACAAGGAAGGCGTGCGCACGGTCGGCGTCGAGGCGGTGGTGGAACGCGCGGGCGTCAACAAGATGAGCCTGTACCGGCAGTTCTCGTCGAAGGACGAGCTGATCCTCGCGTATCTGGAACGCATGGACGCGTGCTTCTTCGAGCGGCTCGACACGAGCGCCGCGAAGCATCCGGGGCAGCCGAAGGCGCAGTTGATCCAGTACTTCGTCGATCTCGCCGAGCGCGCGACGCAAAAGGACTATCGCGGCTGCCCGTTCGTCAACGTCGCCGCCGAATTCCCGGATGCGTCGCACCCGGCGCGCGAACGCGTCGCGCAGAACAAGGAACAGCTGATGAAACGGCTCGTCGCGCTGTGCGAAGGCGCCGGCGCACGGCAGCCGAAGGCGCTCGCCGATGCGCTCGCGCTGGTGGTCGAAGGCATCTACGCGGCGAGCCAGACCTACCGGCACGGCGAAACGCCGATCGGCAGCGCGCCCGCGCTCGTCACGCAGTTGATCGAAGCCGCCTGCGCGTGACGGGCCGCGCGGGTTCGTCTGCGGCGCGCCCCGCTACAATGCAGCCCTCATAGCCCTTCCGCCCGACTGGTATCACGATGACCGACACCCGCCCCGACTCGCACGACGACATCCTCGCCGCCACGCGGCACTGGCTCGCGCGCGCGGTGATCGGGCTCAATCTGTGCCCGTTCGCGAAAAGCGTCTACGTGAAGGAACAGGTGCGCTACGCGATCAGCGAAGCGACGACCCTGGAGGACGCGCTCGCCGAACTCGAAACCGAGCTGCGCTTGCTCGACGCGGCGGACCCGCAGCAGATCGATACGACGCTCGTGATCTACCCGCATGCGTTCGCCGATTTCGTCGACTACAACGATGCGCTGTTCTTCGCCGAGCGGCTCGTTCAGCAATTGCGGCTCGACGGCGTGCTGCAGATCGCGAGCTTCCATCCGCAATACCAGTTCGACGGCACCGAACCCGACGACATCGAGAACTACACGAACCGCGCGCCGTATCCGATCCTGCACCTGCTGCGCGAGGACAGCATCGCGCGCGCGGTCGACGCGTTCCCGGACGCGTCCGCGATCTACGAAAAGAATCAGGAAACGCTGCGCCGCCTCGGCCACGAAGGCTGGCGCGAATGGATGCGCCGGCCGGGCGACGACGTGTGACGTGTGCCGCGCGGGCGCCATGCCCGCGCACCCGCGCCGTCAGCCTTCGGCCGGCTCGACGGCGGCGTCGCCCGCCGCAGCGGCTTGCGCGACGAAGAAGCGCTCGTTCAGCTCGGCGAGCCCGAACATCCCGAGGATCTCGTTGAGCCGCTCGCCGGGCTTGCGGCGCGGCAGGTTCTTGTACTGCGCGATGATCAGCTCGTTCTTCATCGAATGCTCCCAGCCGACCAGCTCGGTCACGCTGACCTGGTAGCCGTGCGCCTCGAGCTGCAGGCAGCGCAGCACGTTGGTGATCTGGCTGCCGAATTCGCGCGTATGCAGCGGGTGCCGCCACACCTCGGTCAGCGCATTCGCGAGCGACTTGCCCTTGTTCTTGCGCAGCACGCCCGCGACTTCCGCCTGACAGCACGGCACCAGCACGATGTGCTGCGCGCGCTTCGCGAGCGCAAAGCGGATCGCGTCGTCGGTCGCCGTGTCGCACGCGTGCAGCGCGGTGACGACGTCGACCGTGTCGGGCAGTTGCGGTGACGTGATCGAATCGGCGACCGACAGGTTCAGGAACGACATGCCGCCGAACCCGAGCCGCGCGGCGAGCTCGGTCGAGCGCGTGACGAGTTCCTCGCGCGTCTCGATGCCGTACACGTGCGACGCGAACGCCGGCGTGCCGTGCCCCGGCTGCTGCTTGAAGAACAGGTCGTACAGGATGAAGCCGAGATACGACTTGCCGGCACCGTGATCGACGAGCGTCACGTGGCCTTTGTCGGCCTGCACGCCGGCGAGCAGCGGCTCGATGAACTGGAACAGGTGATAGACCTGCTTCAGCTTGCGGCGACTGTCCTGGTTCAGCTTGCCGTCGCGGGTGAGGATGTGCAGTTCCTTCAGCAGCTCGACGGACTGCTCCGGGCGGATTTCGTGGGTCTTGTTCGACATCGTGAAGCGCCGCCGGGCCACGGTCGGTCGACCACGGCCCGGCGGCGGAAATTCGTGAGGAATGGCGACAGTTTACCGAAAATACGCGGTCAGGCCCGGGCGCCGAGCCGCCACAGCGACGTGACCTCGGCGCGACGCGCCGCATGCAGCGGATCGTCGGCGTCCGTCGACTTCGGGTGCGCGGGCCGGATGTCGTCGCGGCCGAGCACGACGAGGCCGGCTTCGTCGATCCATTGCAGCAGGATTTCGCGCGGCCGCAGGCCGAGATGCTCGGCGAAATCGGACAGGATCAGCCAGCCTTCACCGCCCGGCTCCAGGTGCGCGGCCAGCCCGGCTAGGAAACCGCGCAGCATGCGGCTGTCGGGATCGTAGACCGCGTATTCGATCGGCGCGCTCGGCCGGGCCGGCACCCACGGCGGATTGCAGACCACGAGCGGCGCCCGGCCGGCCGGAAACAGATCGGCCTCGACGATCTCGACCTGGCCCGCATGACCGAGCCGCGCGACGTTCTCGCGCGCACAGGCGAGCGCGCGCGAATCCTGGTCGGTCGCGACGATACGCTCGACGCCGCGCGACGCGAGCACCGCCGCGAGCACGCCGGTGCCCGTGCCGATATCGAACGCGAGCGACGTCGCCGGCAGCGGCGCACGCGCGACGAGCTCCACGTATTCGCCGCGCACCGGCGAAAACACGCCGTAGTGCGGATGGATCGGCGCGCCGCCGAGCGCCGGGATCGGCACGCCCTTCTTGCGCCACTCGTGCGCGCCGACGAGGCCAAGCAGTTCGCGCAGCGACACGACCGACGGCGCGCCGCCGGGACCGTACGCCTCCTCGCAGGCCGCACGCACGTCGGGCGCACGGCGCAGCGGGATCGTGTAATCGGCGTCGAGCGGGATCAGCAGCATGCCGAGCGTGCGGGCGCGCTGCGATTGCGCGAGACGATGCAGGTTGAATGCTTCGACGCCGGCCGCGGCTTTCGCCTTCTTCGGCTTGCGTTCGACACGGCGCGCCATCGCCTGCACGAGCTGGCGCGCATTCTGAAAGTCGCCCTGCCAGACGAGCGCGGTGCCCTCGCAGGCGAGACGGTAGGCCGCGTCGGCGGTGAGGCGGTCGTCGGCGGGCACCGCGCGCTTCAGCGGTTGCACGCCGGCTTCGGAGCGCCAGCGCACGGCATGATCGACGCCGTCGGCGTCGGTCCAGTGGAAAACGGGGGAATCGGTCACGCGAACTCGGTTACGGTTGGCTTCAGCGGCGGCGAGAATTCGCCGCGCGGACCACACCATACCGCGCTTTGCCCGACCCGGCAAAACGGGCGCCGCGACGGCCGCCCGAGAGCGTTCGCCGCGGCGCAATCGTCGATCAGCCGAGATCGACGGTTTCCGCAATGGGCGCATCGCGCTTGACGGCCGCGATGCCGTTCTCGCGGCCTTGCACGGTTTTGTACGTCTCGCTCGTGCCGATGATCTGATGGTTGGCTGCCTTCAGATTGAACATCGGTTCACCGTTGTGCGCTCGTAGCGCTCGTCGAGCGGCGCATTTTCCCGCACGGACGCGATCCCGTTCCTCGCGCCGCTTTTCTCCTCGTACCGCTCGCTCGCGAGGATGATCTCGCCGTTCGCCGACTTCAGGTGGAAGTAGTACTGGCCGTTCACGGCCTTCTTGAGCTCGAATTTTGCCGCCATGGATTTCCCCTAAAAGAATGTCCGACCCTCGGACATCGACAAGTGTAAGGGGACGCGCCGACCAAAATCGAGATTCCACGGAAATAAGCATTAAAGACTGTCAAATAGTGAATTTTCAGACACATTTGACCGACGTTGAATTCAGACCGAACGGCCTACCCGCCCCACCCCGGCATGGTCGGCAGGCGCAGCGTGCCCGCATCGTTGAAGTGCACGGTGCCCAGCATGCTGCCGGCGAGCCGGCCGCGCAGCGCGTACGGCAGCTCGCCGTTCGCGGCCGCGCCGGGCAGGTTCCACGCCTGCCGCGCGGCCGCGAAGGCCGACACCGAAACCGGCACGTCGAGCACGGCCTCGCCAAACCGCGGCACGGTGCCCGCCCGATCGCTGACGCCGCTCGCGAACGGCGTGCCGTTCAGGTCGAGCGCGACCGAGATGCCGTCGTAGTCGATCGGCGCATCGTTCGGATTCTGCACGCGCAACTTCAGGCTGAAGCGCATCTCGAGGCCCTGCCCGACGAGCGGGTCGAGCCCGGCGACCGACACGCGCACCGGCTCGCGCGTGAACCCTGCACAGCCGCCGAGCAGGAACACGGCCGCGAACAGCAGCAACACGGTGCGCAGCGGCGCGATATGGAACAGGGCTCGTGGCATGGGACAGTCTCCTCGCGGCAATCGGTGAACGGGTCGTCGATGCATTGTACCGACCATGCCAACCGTCACCGGGTTTCGTAGTTTTTGCAGCACCGCAAGATCGTTAATAGATTAAAACTACGAAATTACCGGCTAAACGGAAAGCGCATTAATGACTTTCAGCATTCAATGAAGCGCCCGGAATTCAATAGATGCTCTTTCTAAATTTTTCATTTCCTTTACCCAAAACCATCAAGTATATTTACGCATCCTTGGAGCAAGCCGACAAACCTTGAAGCCGCATGACGGCGAATTTACGGGATGGCGACACGCTGTCCTTCCGTCCTGCGGACTGGCCCGGCCAGCCCCGTAGGTCGTCGGTTCAAAGGGATTGCGCGCCCGCGTCGGGCGTGCGGCCCCGTGTCGTGCGCGCGAAATCAATTCAGTACAACACGCGCCCGGCCATTTTGAACCGGCCAGTTAACCGACATCCGGAAAATCCAGAGGGGGCAGTAAACCATGATTACCTTTACGTAGTCGGCCGCCGTCTTTTCGAATAATCCGTCATTGGCATTTTTTCGCTGTTGATTAAACGGCGAGGGGATTGCTTTTGCCGGCGTTTTCGCAGCACTGAACGATTCTTTCAACAATCGAGGTTTCAGTCATGTCGATTCATATTCGCAAGATGCGTTATCTGCCGCTCGTCGCCGCACTCGCGCTCGCCGGGTGCGGCGGCGACGACGGCGGTGCGGGCTCCGCTTCCGCGCTCAGCTCCGCCGGCGCGCCGCATACCAGCTCGTCGCCCGCCGTCACCGCGCCGCCGAGCGCATCGAACGTCGACAAGAGCGTCTCGCCTGTCGAATTGCCGGACACCGTGGTGCCCGTGAACTACCGGCTGTGGTTCCGCCCGAACGACGCGCTGAACGCGTTCGACGGCCGCGCCGACGTCGAAATCAAGGTGCTGAAGCCGGTCAACAACATCGTGATCGCCGGCCACCGGATCAAGTTCACCAACGGCCGCATCACGCTGCAGCCGGGCAACATTCAGCTGATCGCGACGCCGCAGGACAAGGGCGACTTCTATCAGTTGCGCCCCGTCGCCGGCACGATCGCGCCGGGCAACTATTCGCTGCACATGGAGTGGTCGGGCATCATCAACTTCAAGTCGTACGACGATCCGGCCACGCAGACGGGCGGCAGCTGCGGCGACGATCCGTATCCGGGCTGCTCGGCCGCGGAAGGCGTGTTCCGCGTCGACCTGAAGGGCACCGACGGCAAGACGAGCGGCGCGATCCTGACGCAGGGCGAAACCAACCTGTCGCGCCAGTGGTTCCCCGGCTGGGACGAGCCGGCGTTCCGCCCGACCTATGAAGTGACGGCCGAAGTGCCGCAAAGCTGGCGCGTCGTGTCGAACGCGGCCGAGAAGCCGTCGACCAACGTCGGCGGCGGCTACAAGCTCGTGCAGTTCGAGAAGACCCCGCCGATGCCGTCGTACCTGCTGTTCTTCGGCGGCGGCCTGTTCGACACTTACGAGGACGACTTCACGAGCCCGCTGCCGGGCGGCAAGGGCGGCCTGCACCTGCGTGTGTTCACGCCGCCGGGCATGAGCGAGTGGGCGAAGCCGGCGATGGACCGCACCAAGCAGGCGCTCGACTACTACTACCGCTACACGGGCATCCCGCTGCCGCTCACGAAGTTCGACACGGTAGCCGCGAACGATGCGTTCAAGGATCAGAAGGACCTGAACTTCGGCGGGATGGAGAACTGGGGCTCGATCCTCGAGTTCGCCGACGACATCCTGCCGCAGCCGGGCCAGCCGATGTCGCACTACGGCAACGAAGTACTGACGCACGAAGTGGCGCACCAGTGGTTCGGCGATCTCGTGACGACCGACTGGTGGGACAACGTGTGGCTCAACGAATCGTTCGCGACGTTCTTCGAGACGAAGACGACGATCCAGTTCTTCCCCAACGAGTTCAGCTGGCTCGACCAGGTGAAGAACAAGTATCGCGTGATCAATCGCGACATCGGCCCGAACGCGTTCCCGGTCGCGCCGAACTTCAACGACTGGGCGTCGAACGACTTCGTGCTGAGCGCCAGCGCGTTCACGTACGACAAGGGCGGCCACGTGCTGAAGACGCTCGAGAACTATCTCGGCGAGCAGACGCTGCGTAAGGGCCTGCAGCAGTACCTGGTCGACTACTCGTTCGGCAACGGGACGCCGAAGCGTCTGTGGGATGCGCTGTCGAAGGAAAGCGGCCAGGCGGTCGGCCCGATCGGCGATAGCTACGTGCGTCAGACCGGCGTGCCGCTGATCTCGCTCGACACGCAGTGCGACCTGACGAAGAACCAGACGGTCGTCACGCTGAAACAGCAGCCGTTCCCGAACAAGAACGCGTATCCGGGCCTGCAGTGGACGGTGCCGATCACGCTCGCGTACGGTCAGGGTCTCGCGAAACGCACGACGCTCGCGCTGAAGGATACGCAGGCGCAGACGCGAATCGAAGGCTGCACGGGCGTGGTCGCCGATCCGAGCGGTCTCGATTACTACGTCGTGAACTACAGCGACACGGCCTGGAGCGGGCTGCTCACGCAGGTGAACAGCTCGACCGATCCGGTGCTGCTGGCGAACCTGAAGAGCGAAGCGGCGCTGCTCGTCGCGAACAACCTCGCGCCGGCTTCGCGCTCGACGTCGATCGGTTCGGTCGCTTCGCCGGCCGCGATGAAGCTGCGCCAGACGCCGACCTTCGGCGGCATCGAAGCGGTGACGAAGGAACGTCCGGCACGGCAATACCAGGGCCTCTTCAAGCCGCGCAAGGTAGTGACGCAGTAACGGTGCGCGTCCGGCCGGTACCGCGCGACCCGCGGCGCCGGCCGGCGTACCGGTTTCTCCGACCTGTTGACGGGCCTCGCATGCGAGGCCCTTTTTTCATGGGGCGCGGCGTGCGCCCGCCGTCACGCCCACGCGGCGTCCCACGCCGGCTGCGCGAACCACGTGGCGAGGAACGCGACGAGCCGCGACGTGCGCGCACTGCCGCGCGCGTGCTGGCGCAGCACGTGAATCGTCGCCGGCTCGGGCGCCGCCGCGTACTGCGGCAGCAGCGCGCGCAACCGTCCGTCGCGCAGCGCGTCCGCCACGAGCCAGGTCGGCAGGTGCGCGAGACCGAGCCCGTCGATGGCCGCCTCGAGCAACGCTTCCGAATGATTGCTGCGAAACCGCGGTTGCGCCGGCACGTGACGGCGCTCGCCGAAGCGCCACGCGCCGGGCGGCGGCGCGCCATGCCACGCGAGACAGTCGTGGCCGCCGAGCGCGTCGGGCGATGCGGGCTCCCCGCACCGTGCGAGATAGGCCGCGCTCGCGCACAGCACGCGCCGCTGCGGCGCCAGCACCGTCGCGACGAAACGCGTGTCCTCGAGCGGGCCGATGCGCACCGCGAGATCGACGTCGGAGCCGAGCCGCGCGCCCTGCAGGTCGACCATGCTGTCGGTCAGCACGAGGTCGACCTGCAGCGCCGGATAGCGCTGCATGAACGCGGCCAGCGCGGCCATCAGGTGCCGCCGTCCGAAGGGCGCCGGACAGTCGACACGCAGCAGCCCGCCCGGTTCATCGTGCTGGCTGTGCAGGTCTTCCTGCAAGCCGCGCAGCTCAGCCAGCATCCGGGTCGCGCGCCCGTACAGCAGTTGCCCGGCCTCGGTCGGCCGCAGCGCGTGCGTGGTGCGATGCAGGAGACGGATGCCGAGCTGCGTCTCGAGCCGGTCGATGCGCCGCGTGACCGACGACGCGGCAACGCCGAGCCGGCGCGCGGCCGCCGAGAAGCTCTGCTGGTCGACCACGTCGACGAACAGCGCGAGATGCGGGGAAAGGAAGTCGTCCATTCGTGAGCCTGCGATTTTTGGCTATGCGGAAAACGCAAAGCAATCATCCGCCTTTGCACGTTTCCGCGTCAAACCGGGCCCACTAGACTGCATTCACCGGTTTCATCCGCCGCACGCGCCGGCCCGCCGGGCCGGGCGGCCGCCATCGTTCATGGAGATCATCATGCGCAGCATCCGCTTCGACACCCCCGCCGCCGACATCGAGTCGCTCGACGCGCGCGTGCGGGACATCGCCCCGCCCGTACCGGCCGACGGCCAGATGCTGATCGAGGTGCGCGCGGCCGGCGTGAACCCGAGCGACGTGAAGGCCGCGCTCGGCCGCATGCCGCATGCGGTGTGGCCGCGCACGCCGGGGCGCGACTGGGCCGGCATCGTGCGCAGCGGCCCCGACAACTGGATCGGCGCGCCGGTGTGGGGCTCGGGCGGCGATCTCGGCGTCGGGCGCGACGGTTCGCATGCGGAATGGCTCGTGCTGGACGCCGCGCACGTGCGCCGCAAGCCGGGCGTGCTGACGCTCGAAGAGGCGGCCGGCGTGGGCGTGCCGTTCGTCACCGCATACGAGGGCCTGCGCCGGGCCGGCATGCCGACGGCCGACGACGTCGTGCTCGTGTTCGGCGCGAACGGCAAGGTCGGCCAGGCCGCGATCCAGCTCGCCACCGCGCGCGGCGCGACCGTGATCGGCGTCGAGCGCGGGCCCGGCGACTATCGCGGCCATGCGTCAGGCGACGTTTCCATGATCGACGCATCGAGCCGGACGGTGGCCGACGCGGTACGCGAATTGACCGGCGGCCACGGCGCGGACATCGTCTACAACACGGTCGGCAGCCCGTATTTCGAAGCGGCGAACGCGTCGATGGCGATCGGCGCGCGGCAGATCTTCATCTCGACGATCGAGCGCAGCGTGCCGTTCGACATCTTCGCGTTCTATCGCGGCCAGCACACGTTCGTGGGCATCGATTCGCTGCAGCTCGGCCCGGCCGCGGTCGCGCAGATCCTCGATACGCTCGCGCCCGGCTTCGGCAACGGGACGCTGCGCCCGTTCCCGATCGGCGACGACTACGTGTACCCGCTCGAGCATGCGCACGACGCGTATCGCGCGGTGCTGGCCGGTGCGCGCGAGCGCGTCATCCTCAAGCCCTGACACCGGACCTTACGGGAGACCGCCATGATGGATTACGTGACCTCGCTCGCGGTGGGCGTCGGTGTCGGTGTGTTGTACGCGCTGCTGCACGTGCGCTCGCCGGCCCCGCCGCTCGTTGCGCTCGTCGGCCTGCTCGGGATGGTGATCGGCGAACGCGCGATCGCGCTGCTGCGTTGATGCGCTGCTGCGTTGATGCGTTGATGCGTCGCCCGATGGCGCGCTAGCGATCGTCGCGGCGCCGGAACGCCCACCACGCGGCCAGCGCGGTGAAGCCGGCAACGAGCAGCACCATCAGCCAGAAGCCGTGCTTGTTCTCCGAGAACGGCACGCCGCCGACGTTCATCCCGAAGAAGCCGGCGACGATGTTGATCGGCAGCGCGATCACGGTGACGAGCGTCAGCGTGAACAGCGTCCGGTTGTTCTGCTCGTCGAGGCGCGAACCGATCTCTTCCTGCAGCAGCTTGATGCGCTCGTTGAGCCCCGCCAGATCGGCGAGCACCAGCGAGAACTCTTCGGTCGACTCGCGCAGCTCCTGCACGTCTTCGGTATGCAGCCACGCGGGCGGCTTCGCGAGCAGCCGGAAGATCGAGCCGGGCTCGGGCGCGAGCATGCGCTGCAGGCGCGTCAGCGTGCGGCGCATCGCGCCGAGCTCGATGCGGCTCGACGTGAGCCGCTGCGACAGGAAGCGATCCTCGATGCGGTCGACGTCGACGCTCGTGCGCCGCATGATCTGGATCAGCAGGTCGGCCTGGTCGCGCAGCAGGTGCACGAGCAGCTCCGCGGGCGAGCGGAACTGCTCGCCGTCGCGCACGCACGCGCGCAGCGTGTCGACCGAGCGCAGCGGCTTGAGCCGCGCGGTCACCATGATGCGCCGCTCGACGTGGACGAACAGCGTCGCGATCTCCGACGGCGTGAGCTCGAGGTTGAACATCACGTCGTTGACGATCGCGCGCAACGCGCCGTCTTCCTGCTCGATGCGCGTCGAGCGCGAGCCTTCATGCAGGAATTCGAAGAAGCTGTCGGGCAACCCGAGATGCGTGCGCATCCAGCGCTCGCTCGCGCCGTGCGCCAGATTGAAATGCAGCCAGACGAAATCGCCCGATGCGGCCGCGCCGTGCTCGCGGCAGGTGCGCAGCCATGCGGCGGCCGCGTCGGCATCGAGCATCGCGCCGGCGCCGCCCGGATCGAAGCGGAATCCGCACACCATGCCGGACGTGTCGGCGCCGTAAGTCTGTACGATCAGGTCCATCGTGTCGAAGGTGGTGCGGCGCGCGGCGCGCCGCACATCGCAGGTCGCGGGCCCGCGCCGGGAAAAGAAAGGAGACGTATGCCCGACGGGCGTGACGCGCTCGTGACAGTGTCACACGGCATCATACCGGCAGCGTCTCCTGCCCCAAAAACAACGCGCCGCCCACTGGGCGGCGCTGACAGGAAAGACCCTCGTGACGCGCGCGGCACGCGTTACTGCCGCGTCTCCGACTGCGCGGCGCTCGGGCACGCGGGGTCCTTGCCCCAGTGGCCGTCGCACACGCGCCAGCGGCACAGCTGATCCTCGAAGAAACCGCGCTCCGAACACGCCTTCACGCGCGACGCCAGCGAGCCGCCGGTCGTTGCCGACGCCTTGGTCGGCACGGCCTGCGCCTTCTCGGCGGCGAGTTTCTTGTCGGCCGGCTTCGTGCGCGCGACGAGCGCGGCAAGCAGATCGGCATCCGGATCGTCCTTCCCGGCCGCCTTCGCGGTTCGGGTCGGCGTCGCTTCGCGGCGCTTCTTCGCCTGCGCGAGCTCGGCCTGCTGTTCCTTGCGATGCTTGCGGGCTTCGGCCTTCGTGTCGGCCTTCGTATCGGCCTTCGCCTCGGTTTTCGTGTCGGTCTTGCCGTGAGCGGCGACCTTCGTGCTCTTCGACGCGTCGGCCTTCGCCGTCTTGGTCGTCGCCGCTGCGGCGGCCGCGGTTGCGGCGACGCCAGCCGCGGCCGCCGTGCCCGAGCCATCGTCGGCGCCGTTGGCGAGCGCGCGCGACAGCCGGCTGTTGTCCGCCGCGGAGGCAGCGGAAGCCGATGCGGATGCAACGGTCTGGGACGCCGAGTCGTCGTTGACGATCGTGGCCGGTTGCGCGGCCGATGCGGCGGACGCGCCGTTCTGCGCGACCTGCACGGCGGCGCCGCTGGCCGGCGCGGCCTTGTCCGGCGCAGCCGCCGCGGGTGCCGTCGCGGCCGCCACCGCGACGTGCGGTTCGCCCGATGACTGCTGCATGCGCCACGCGCCCCAGCCGCCGACGGCCACGACCAACGCCACCACGGCGGCGATCGGCGCCTTCAGCGAACGGCGCGGCGGCTCGGCGGGCGGCGTGACACGCCCTTCCAGATCCGCGAGAATGCGCGACTGCCGAGGTCCTCCCTCGCCTGCCGGTTTAGTATCGGACAGCAGGCTGGGCGGAGTTTTCGAATTTGAATTTTCCGGCGCACTCATTCAGCGTCTCATTGAATCCTGGTTTAATTCACCGCGATAATATAGCCCGGCCTCTCGAAGCAGCCTGATTCTAAGAGCAAGCATTGCAAAACACAATCAATTCCAATTTCCGGGGATTTCTTTGATTGCCGTCGCACTCGTCGCCTATTTCACCCTCGCCGTCGCCGTTGCGGCACTGTTGCTTTTACCGGGTATCCGCGCGACCGTTTTCGAATCCGTGGCCCAGTTTCACGGCCGTCTGACGCGCCGTGCGAACGAGCGCGCCGCACGCACGCGCAGTCAAATTGTTAAATCGGCAACCGTGACGCGCGGCGCATTAAGCGACGTGCAAAATTTACTGGTTCGGCGGCGCTTGATGATTATGGTGTCGGCAGGTATTCTTGCGACGCCGCCATTGGTGGCCATTGCGTTACGCGGTCGGCAATTATTTCAGTACGACGACACGGCGCGCGTGCCCGACGAGAAGATCGCCGCGCTGTTGCAGGGCGAACAACTCGTGCCGCCGCCGCCGTTGCCGCCGGAAGTCTTTGCCACGAAGGAAGTCGAACAGATCCGCCCGGCGCTCAAGGATGCAAGCCGCGACTGGAACCTGCTGGACCCGGATTTCCGTACGCGTTTGCTGCTGGTCTACAAGATCATGCACGAACAACATGGCTATGAAATGGCGCTGCTGGAAGGCTACCGGAGCCCGGAACGACAGAACCGGCTCGCGCAGATGGGCACGAACGTGACCAATGCCGCGGCCTTCCAGAGTTATCACCAGTTCGGGTTGGCGGCCGACAACGCATTCCTGCGCGACGGCAAGCTGGTCATTTCCGAGAAAGATCCGTGGGCGATGCGCGGCTACCAGTTGTACGGCCAGGTCGCCGAGCAAGTCGGCCTGACCTGGGGCGGCCGATGGAAAATGATGGATCTCGGGCACGTGGAATACCATAAACCCGGTTTTAAACTGGGACGCGGCAGCTAGTCAGGGCTGCCGGACAAGAAATAATGAGGGCGGCATGGGGCTTTTTAATCACCCGGCAGGAAACGATTTGGGCGGCGCAAACAATCGGGCATTCCGGTGCGCGATTTTTTCCGGCCGCCGCTTCCGTTTTAAATCTCACAGCGTCCTTTCGTTAATGCGCGCGCCTTCTCCGATGCCGCGGGCGCATTGATGCCAGCCTCCTTCACCCCGTTTGACAGCATGGCGACACATCGCGGCGCCACCCTTGCCGCTCGGCGCGCCTGCGTCGCCTCACCGAATCGCACCGGAACCTGAACGTCCTATGCAACGCATCCTCAACGTGCTGACTCATCCGCGTACGCTCTCGATCGTCGGGATCGTCGCGCTAGCGGCCATTCTGTTCATCGTCGCCGACATGCTGCAGCTGCCGCTCCTGTGGGCGGCGCTCGCGTTCGCGGCGGTCCTCGCGCTGTGGCTCGTCGTCGCGCTATGGCGCCGCTGGCGCGTGAAGCGCGCGAACCAGCAGCTCGGCCAGGTGCTGGAAGAGCAGGCGGAAACCGGCAAGATCGCCGCACCGGCCGCCGCCGCGCTCGCGCCGGACGCGAAGACGGCCGACCTCGACGTGCTGCGCACGCGCCTGTCGGATGCGGTGAAGACGATCAAGACGTCGAAGATCGGCCAGGTGTCGGGCGGCTCCGCGCTGTACGAACTGCCGTGGTACATCGTGATCGGCAACCCAGCCGCGGGCAAGAGCAGCGCCGTGCTCAATTCCGGCCTGCAGTTCCCATTCGCGGACAAGAACAGCGCCGTGATCCACGGCATCGGCGGCACGCGTAACTGCGACTGGTTCTTCACGACCGAAGGGATCCTGCTCGATACGGCCGGCCGCTATTCGGTGCACGAGGAAGACCGTAGCGAGTGGCTCGGCTTCCTCGGGCTGCTCAAGCGCTACCGTCCGAAGGCGCCGATCAACGGCATCATCGTCACGGCCAGCATCGCCGAACTCACCGGCAATCGCCCCGAATTCGCGATCAACCTCGCGAAGAACCTCCGTCAGCGCGTTCAGGAGCTGACCGAAAAGCTGGAAGTGTTCGCGCCGGTCTACGTGATGTTCACGAAGGCCGACCTGATCACCGGCTTCACCGAATTCTTCAGCAGCAGCGACAAGCACGAGTACGACCGCGTGTGGGGCGCCACCCTGCCCTACGAACCCGACGACAAGCGTGACGTCGTCGCGCAGTTCGACACGCACTTCGAGGAACTCTACGAAGGGCTGAAGGAAATCAGCGTCGCGCAGCTGTCGCTGTCGCGCGGCAACCAGCTGTCGCCGGGCCAGTTGAGCTTTCCGCTCGAATTCTCGACGATCAAGCCGTCGCTGCGCGCGTTCCTCGCGACGCTGTTCGAGAACAACCCGTTCCAGTACAAGCCGATCTTCCGCGGCTTCTACTTCACCAGCGCACTGCAGGAAGGCGAAACCAACAGCGCGGCCGCGCAGCGCATCGCGCACCGCTTCGGCCTCGACGGCAGCGCGCTGCCGAAACCGCACAGCGCGTTCTCGAAGAACGGCTTCTTCCTGCGCGACCTGTTCTCGAAGGTGATCTTCGCGGACCGCCAGACGGTGCGCCAGTTCGCGAGCCCGACCAAGACGCGGCTGCGCTACGCGACCTTCTTCGGCTTCGTCGCGGCGCTCGCGCTGGCGTTGGGCGGCTGGACCTGGTCGACGATCGGCAACCAGCAGCTCGTCGCGAACGTGCAGGCCGACCTCGACAACGTCACGCGCCTGCAGCAGGGCCGCAACGACCTGCAGTCGCGCCTGCAGGCGATGGACATCATCGAGGACCGGATCGAGCAGCTCGAACAGTTCCGCCGCGACAAGCCGCTGTCGGTGTCGCTCGGCCTGTACCAGGGCGACCGTCTCGAGCAGCACCTGCTGACCGAGTACTACAACGGCGTGCGCCAGATCCTGCTGGCCCCGGTGTCGCAGAACCTCGCGTCGTTCATGAAGGACGTGAACGCGCACCCCGAGCAACTCGTGCCGATGACGCGCCCGCCCGAATCGGGCGCCGTGCAGGGCGGCACGCTGCCGGTCTCGACGAACGCGGCAGGCGCCGCGCCGCAAGCGGGCGCGATGCTGGCCGCGTCCGGCACCGCGCCGGCCGCCGCCCCGCAACAGGCGGCCGCGCCGCAGGGCGGCCTCTACAGCGACGCGTCGCCGACCAACGTGCAGGACGCATACAACGCGCTGAAGACCTACCTGATGCTGTCCGACAAGCGTCACGTCGAACAGGCGCACCTGACCGACCAGCTCGCCCGCTTCTGGCGCGGCTGGCTCGAGACGAATCGCGGCAACATGCCGCGCGACGAGATGATCCGGAGCGCCGAGCGCATGATCTCGTTCTACCTGTCGCGCGTGAACGACGACGACTGGCCGATGATCGACGCGAACCTCGCGCTCGTCGACCAGACCCGCGAGAACCTGCGCCGCGTCGTGCGCGGCATGCCGGCCCGCCAGCGCGTCTACGAGGAGATCAAGGCCCGCGCATCGACCCGCTTCGCGCCGATGACCATCGCGCGCATCGTCGGCGACGGCAACCAGGGGCTCGTGGCAGGCAGCTATGCGATTCCGGGCACGTTCACGCGCGAAGCGTGGTTCGACTACGTGCAGCCGGCGATCCGCGATGCGGCGACCAAGGAGCTGCAGGCGAAGGACTGGGTGCTCAACACGTCGACGCAGGACGACCTGACGCTCGAGGGCAGCCCCGAGCAGATCCAGAAGACGCTCGTCGGCATGTACAAGACCGAGTACGCGCAGCACTGGCAGAAGTTCATGCAGGGCATCGCGGTACAGGGCTTCACCAGCTTCGGCCAGGCCGTCGACGGGATGAACCGTTTGGGCGACCCGCAGGATTCGCCGATCCGCAAGATCCTCGAGACCGCGTACGACCAGACGTCGTGGGACAACCCGTCGCTCGCGAACGTGACGATCAAGAAGGCGCAGACGGGCGTCGTGAACTGGGTCAAGCAACTGTTCACGCGCTCGCAGGCCGGCCAGATGGCGGCAGCCAACATCGACATCAACGGCAATCCGGCCGAGGTGCCGATGGGTCCGATCGGCCAGGAATTCGTCGGGCTCGCGCGGATCGTCGCGACGCATGACGGCACGTCGATGCTCAAGGGCTACATGGAGTCGCTGTCGAAGGTCCGCACGCGCTTCAACGTGATCAAGAATCAGGGCGATCCGGGACCGGGCGCGCGCCAGCTGATGCAGCAGACGCTCGACGGCAACGGGTCGGAACTCGCCGATTCGCTGAAGCTCGTCGACGAGCAGATGCTGACGGGCCTGACCGATTCGCAACGCAAGTCGCTGCGCCCGCTGCTGGTGCGGCCGCTGATGCAGGCGTTCGCGGTCGTGATCCAGCCGGCCAGCGCCGAAGTCAACAAGGTGTGGAACGCGCAGGTCTACCAGCCGTTCCAGAGCTCGCTCGCGACCAAGTACCCGTTCGCGGCGAACGCGAAGGTCGAGGCCGGCGCCGGCGAGATCGCGCAGGTGTTCGGTCCGGACGGCTCGATCGCGAAGTTCGTCGGCACGACGCTCGGGCCGCTCGCGGTGCGCCGCGGCGACACGCTCGCCGCCCGCACGTGGGGCGACATGGGCATCGGGCTCACGCCGGACTTCACGAACGGCTTCGCACGCTGGGTCGCGCCGCTCGCGGGCGGCGCCGCCGGCAGCGCGGCCGCGTCGGCCGAACCGCAGACCGTGTTCCAGATCCTGCCGCAACCGAGCACGGGCACGACGGAATACACGATCGCGATCGACGGCCAGCAGCTGCGCTACCGCAACACGCCGCCGCAGTGGACCAACTTCGTGTGGCCAAACCCGCAGGGCGCGCCGGGCGCGACGCTGTCCGCGACGACCTTCGACGGCCGCACGGTGCAGCTCGTCAACGAGCCGGGCCGCTACGGTCTCGAGAAGCTGATCAACTCGGCGCAGCGCAAGCGCCGTCCGGACGGCACCTTCGACCTGACGTGGGCACAGGGCAGCGTGAACGTGTCGGTGACGATGCGCATCATCAGCACGTCGCAACCGTCGGCCGGTGGCGGCGACCAGCCGCAGCAGCAGAGCCTGCGCGGCCTGCAGCTGCCGTCGTCGGTCGCCGACGCGAGCGCGGGCGCCGCGCAGAACGCGACGCAAGCCGGCACCGGCACGCCGGGCGCCGCGCCGGCCGTCGCGGCCGCCAACGCAACGAATGCACAGAGGGCGCAATGACGCAAACCGTACAGGCGCAAATCGCCTACTTCGGCAAGATTCCGTCGCGCGGCGACTTCGTGAAGAGCGCGCACAATCCGCAACTGCTGCAGACGCTCGATCGCTGGATCGCGCAGGCGCTGGAGCTGCTCGCGGAGGATCCGCGCTGGAAGATCGTCTACGAGGATGCGAAGCCGATGCATTTCGCGTTCCTCGGCTCGCGCAGCAAGCTCGCGATCGCGGGCCACATGGTCGCGAGCCACGACGTGTCGATGCGCCGCTTCCCGTTCCTCGGCGCGACCGCGCTCGAGGTCGACCGACCGCTCGCGTTCCTCGCGCGCAGCCCGCTCGCGTTCGCGCGGCTGTGGTCGCGCGTCGCCGCGCAGATCCCGCCGCTGCTCGGCAAGGACGAGCCGCCCGGCGCGCTGCAGGCGCTCGGCGACACGCAGGTGCCGATCGACATCGGCGGCCCCGGCACGTCGCATGACGGCACCTTCAACGATTTCGTCGAACACCAGACGCTGTACGGCCTGCAGGAGATGCTGCTCGAAAGCGGTCATCCGGTGCGGCTGCGCGGCGCGATGCTCGCGCTCGGCTCGCTGCTGCGCCCGGTGATGCAGAGCGGCTCGTCGCACATCGAGCGCGGCCTCACGCTGCCGCTGCCGGTCGACCCGTTCTACCGCAGCCTCGTCGCCGCGTTCTGGCTCGAACTGATCGCGCCGTTCGTCGCGCAGGCCGACTTCGAGCTTGCGATCTTCATCGGCACGATCGCCGAACGCGAACGGCTCGTCATCGGCTTCAACGGCGCGTCGGCGAAGACGCTGCTGAGCGTCGTCGACCCGCAGACCTACGCCGCCCACAACATCGACATCGACGATCCCGAGTGGATCGACGCCCATGCGCAAAACGATCAGCAGATCAGCAAGCTCGTCAGCTACCTCGAACAACCGCAACTCTCGCTGCGCGTCGCCATCGACGCGTTCCGCGAAGCGTTCATCGGAGGCTGACGGCATGCATCGCACGATTCAGGTCCGGCGCGCGCGCCTGTCGGCCGCCGTCTCGCCCACCCTCGCCGCGCTGTTCGCGGCCGGCCTCGTCGCGAGCGGCGCGGCCTTCGCGCAGAACACGGGCGCGACCGTCACGCCGGTCGGCAACGGCACGGTCGCGACGACCGCGCTGCCGCAGGCGAACCCGAACGCCGGCGGCGCGTCCGGCACGGTGGTGCACGGCACCGCCGGCACGATCGCGCCGCCGCCCGCGAACGCGACGCCCGGCCAGGTGGTGGTCGGCGGCAAGGTGCCCGACGAGGCGACCAAGGCCGCCGTGCTGCAGAAGCTGCGCGACACCTACGGCGCGACGAACGTCGTCGACCAGGTCGAGGTGGGCGACGTCGCGACGCCGCCGAACTGGAGCGCGAACGTGCAGAAGCTGCTCGGCGCGCAGCTCAAGCAGATCAGCAAGGGCCAGTTGAAGATCAACGGCACGCAGATCGAGATGAAGGGCGAGGTGCACAACGAGGCGCAGCGCCAGCAACTCGCGAGCGACATGGCGAACACGCTGAACCCGACGTACACGATCAAGAACGGGCTGCGCGTGTCGGCGTCCGAACAGGGCGTGCTCGACCAGACGCTCGCGAACCGGACGATCGAGTTCGAGACCGGCAGCGCGACGCTGACGCCGCAGGGCAAGCTGATCCTCGACCAGATGGCGGCCGCGCTGGCGAAGATGCAGAACCGCACGGTCGACATCATCGGCCACACCGACAACTCGGGGAACCGGACGTCGAACATCGCGCTGAGCCAGGCGCGCGCGGATGCGGTGAAGGGGTATCTGATCACGAAGAGCATTCCGCCGCAGCAGATGACGACGACGGGGGTGGGCCCGGATCAGCCTATTGCGCCGAACGATACGGCGGATGGGCGGGCTAGGAATCGGCGGATCGAGTTCCGGGTGGGGCAGTAACGGGTGTAGCGGGAAATCGGCCGGTCGCTCGCTCAACGGCGAAGCGGCGCGGCACACGACGGGCGGTGGCACGCGTGTCACCGCCCGTTTTTCATGCGCGGCTGCTGGTTGTCAGTGAACGGGAGGCGTCGCGCCACCCTTATAGCTTTTCGCCCATTCCTGGCTCTGCTTGGCGGCCTGGTCGATACGTGCAGCAACGCGATCGTCCTTCTGGCGTTGCTTCGCTTCCTTGGCGAGATCGGTCGAACCGAACTCGTCCTTGTCTCGCGTGCGGAAGTACAGCGACGGAGCGAGCACATGGTCCTGCCAGCTCGTCAGCAACGTGTCGTGAACGAGCATGTCGAACAGCGCCATCACGTCCGGCGGCAACGGGTGCTTGCCCTCGATCCCTTCTTTCCAGGCCGACACGAGTTCCATCTCGGCTTCAGGAAGCATGGCTACCTCGACCGCATCCGCGCTGACCTTGTTATCGGAATCCCACGAATCCGGCATGTTGCGGATGCGCTCGACGGACTGCTTCAGGCCCTCCTGATACGACGCGCTGCGCAGCTTCTTTTCCGCTTCCTTCTCAAGACGCTCCCAGACCGTCGAATAGTCCTTCGGTGCCTCCGCGATCAATTTCTCATAACGCTTTTGCGCTGCGTCGCTCGCCGCCTTCATGCCCCGAAGCTTCGCCTGCTCGTCCTGGCTGCGGCTGGCCAGCATGCTCATATTGATGCCTTCTCGCTGAAGCTCCCAGTCGAGTTGCGACTTCGCGGTCTTGCGCTGCAGGTCGGCGTCGGCCATGTTGCGCTTCCAGTCGGCGACGGGATCGGAAATCGTGCGACGGAATTCGGGATCCATGTAGCGGGCTGCAATCCAGCGCATGAAGACTTTCGAATGTTCCATGAAATCGGCACCGGACTTGCGCGGGACGAGCGTGCGGTAGGCATTGACCAGCGCTTTGATTCGAAATTCCTTACCACCGTACTTGATCGGATCCGAGAGTTTGAAGCGCTTGAACACCGGCGCGTTGTACAGGTACAAATCTTCCATGGTGTCCATGGCGGCGCCCGCCTTGATCGCCTCCAGCAACATGTCTTGCAGCGGAACTCGCATCAGCTCCGCGTTGACCCCCAGGGACCCGCTCGGCGCGCCACCGACGACATCGCAGCTCGTACCCGGGTAGAGATACTGCTCGCCACGGGTCTTCTCAAGACTGTCGAGACGCTGATAGAAGCGCATCTCATGCGCTGCGGCGAAATGAACGCAGCGCTGCACGCTGGCCGGTATCGCGAGAGGACGATCCTTGAAGCTGGTCTTCAGCATACCCAGATAAGGCACCATACCGATCAGTTCCCCGGCTTCCTCCGACATGACGGACGAAACGGCATCGAGCAATCCGACGAACTTGATCTGGATCGACACGCCTTCAATAGCGAGATCCGTATCGTCCCTACGCTTGTACTTCTCAGCCAGATCGTTGATGAACGCGCGTGCAAGCACGCACCCTCGGTCCGCACCGAACACCGATACCTCGATGGCCCGAACGTTCGGCATCTGGTTCTTCACGGCCTCGTACGCGGCTTTGAACTGGTCCTTCGCTGCGATCAACCGGGTATCGACACCCGTTCCAAACGCCTTGGCCATGACGGAATTGTCGCGCACGATCGGCACATTTTCCATCGCTATACCGACAAAAAGACTGCGCGCAACCGCCCAGCCTGCCTTCATCGGAGCGCCTTTGACATTGTTCTTGAAGTCGTTTTTCGCGTTGCGCCACAGCAGCGTTCCCATCGCCTTGGTTCGTTCCCAGTAGCGCTCCTGCGATGCATTCAACACATTCATCACACGCCGCGCCTGAGCGGGAATGTGCTCGATATCCTTCCTGAGATCCTGGAATGCCTTATCAATCGGTCGAAGCGAAAAATCGCCATCCAGAAATCCATCAAGGAGTTGCTTCTTGACGCCGTCGACGCGCTTTTTTACGTTCGCCTGTTCGATCGGTGTGTTGACACGAGTGAACAACTTGGCAGCCGACTCCGCTCCGCTCAATGCCTTCTTGCCGGCCATCTTGCATGCGGCTACGCCTGCATTGATCCATTCATTGGCTTTAGCTGACTCGTTGAGCGGCGTGCCCAATCCGGAATAATAGAAGCGGAACCAGAACTGATTCGCGGGCCGCCTCGGATCCTCAAGGTCCCGATGCGCCTCCCAAAGCCGGGCGATATTGGAATACTGCGAACTCGACTGATCGTCGATATCGCGATGGCGTCCGAATGCATCGAAGAAAAAGCCCATCCGAATCGTCGCCCCGCACGGCATGCAATCACCCTTCGGGTACATCGTTGCGTTCTGCTTGGCGATTTGTGCGTAGACGGAGGTCGGCGTTGCATCATCTGGATCAAGTTTGACTTTATCAGCCATGCTTTTTCTCCTCCACGCGTGCCGGCGGAATCAGCCCATCAGGGATGGGTGGCACCGCAACCGGTTCGAACTTGTCACTCGTCAATTCGGCCTGGATGTTTTTCGGCAACGATTGCATAGACTTCGCGAAGGCCCCCGGCTTGCCCGCATCCGCTTGCAACATGCGCTGGATCTCCGGATGCGAGTCAAAGCGACTATTCACGAGCAGATTGTAGTAAGCGTACTGTTTCAGATCGTCGAGATCGGTGAGGCGGTATTTCAGCCATGCCATTGCGACAACTCGCGCAACACGGCGAAACTGCTGGTCTTCACGCTCGTCGTACCGCTTGCTCAATTGCGCCTGATACCGGCTCGCCATCCAGCGCGACACATCGATCATCGGAACACGCGATTCATCTATCAGCGCGCCGGGAAACTGAAGCTCGACGTGGCGATCCGGATAGAAGTGAACCTCGAGAATTCGATCACCTATCTTCTCGGGAACCGGTGACGGAGACAACGTCGCTTTTGCCTCTCCGTGAAGCGTTTCCTCGTTGCCTTTGTGCCACTGGTCGACGTCGACATAATTCCATTTGACCGTGAACTCGGTTCCCTGGAGCTTGTAGCAACACGTCACGCCGCCGCCACCGCCCGGCAAACTATTCCCTCCGCCTGCCTTGTTTCCGTGGGCATCGGTGATGGTAAACCCGTCCAGGTTGTACGGCAGATAGTTGTGGGCGATAACCGAAACGCCACTATATGTCGGCTCTGACTTGCCGCACGCCGCCATGGCCGTCACGAGCAGACACCCTGCCAGAACACGGTTCGCTAGACCTGAAAATCTCGTCGCTCTATTCACTGACATTTTCCTTCCGAAGATTGTCCAGCATGCGTTACCGACATATCGGCGCATCGGTATTGTTCCGTCTGCCACGCAAGCCGCCCTTCTTTCATTCCGCGAGCAGTTCTCCGCACAATCAACCATGCAGAGCCTCGTCCACACGCGCTAACGGCAGCAAACCGTCAGCTATCGGCGGTGCAGCTACCGCCACGAATTTCCCGCTTGCCATCTCGGAGCGCACCTGATTCGAAAGCGACAGAGCCCACTTTGCAAATGCACCCGGCTGGCTGGCTGCGGTCTTCAATATGCGCTGAGCGTCCGGATGCGTATCGAATTGGCTGTTGATGAGCAAACTGAAGTAGGCGTACTGCTCCAAATCGTTACGGTCGGTCAGACGATATTTCAACCATGCAGACGCCACGATCCGGGCAACACGACGAAACTGCTGGTCCTCGCGCTCGTCGTATCGCTTGTCCAGTTGCCCTTGATACTGCTTCACCCATTTCACGACTTCGATGATCGGTAGCCGTGCATCATCAAGCATCTGGCCGGGAAACTGGAACTCGACATGCCGGTCCGGAAAGAAGTGCGCTTCGAAAATCCGGGAACCCACATCGTCCGGCGACCGGGACGGCGGCATCGACACCTTCGCCTCGGCACGGAACGTCTGCTTGTCCCCTTTGTGCCACTGGTCGACATCGTAGTACTCCCACCTGACCGTGAATTCCGTCCCCTTGAGCTTGTAGCAACATCTCAAGCTCCCGCCACCCGCTCCCGGTGGATCATCGCCACCGCCACTCGCCTTATTCCCGTATGCGTCGGTAATGGTGAAACCACTCATGTTGTACGGCAGATAATTCCGGCCCATCACGGAAATTCCGCTATACACCGGCTCCGACTTGCCGCACGCGCTCAAGCTGAAAGCGACCGCGAGCAGCCCCACCACGAGCCCGGATCTACGCCACGTCACTACGCGCCTCCAGCAATTCCCGCTCGTGTGCATCGCGAATCGTGTCCCACGTCGCATCGTCGATAGAGGCCAGTGCCGCATCGACGCTCGTTTCTCCTCGCGAAGCCGCCTCGAGCCACGGCTTCACGACCGGATGCTCGTCGAACCGCGGCGAAACCAGCACAGCCGTCACCACGTAGCACTGCAATTCCGCTTCCTCGACGATCCCGTGTGCCGTCGCTCGAGCGAGTTGCTCGACAACCAGATCATGCAGCCCCACATCGGACAGGTGATCGACCATCGCCCCCATCGTCTCGCGGAACTTCAGCACGAGCTTGTCCGGATATCCGAGCTCGATCAGTTGCGCATGCTGTCGCTCGCTGAGACCCGGCGCATCACCCACCGGTACCGCACCTTCACTCGCCGGCATGTCATTGCGCCACACGACCTCGTCGAGCCGCCTGTCGCGATATCGGATCTCGCCGAACGGCGCAACGAACTGCTGCGCCTGCGTATCGCTCCACACCTGTCGAAGTCGCCCCAATACATGGTTGTCGAAAAAAACAGGTAGTACGCGCGGCCGTTGGGCAGCTTGTACTGCACGTATTGGCGCAAATGCTGATCGAGCGCATCGAACGACCAAGTCGACCACAGCCACGTCACCGCATGCAGGTCGACCGCCTCCAACCACAGCTGGCGCAGCAGCCGATGCTGTTCGGCGTTCTCGTCGTTGATCGCATCGTGATCGAACGCGATCAAGTACGGCGCAATATCCGTATAAGCGTCGAGCCCGGTATCCGCCCAGAGCGACGCACAGCGCAGGCGGGGCACCGCCGCGAGCTGCACGTCCAGCTCCTGATAGCCGCGCGTATCGACGAGTGCGTAAAGCCGCATCGCACTGCCCGCATCGTCCGTACGCGTGACCGAAGCCTTCAGCGTCTCGAGAAACGCCGGCCACTTCGGCTCGCGTGGATTCGGTTCTGCGTCAACCGCTTCGCTCGCGCCGACCGCGTTGTTCCGGTCGACCGTATCGTTGACTTCATCCATCAATCCGCCTCGACCATCGACTCACGACCGCTGTGCGCGTTCAGCACGCATTGCTTGCACGTGCCGCCCGGCATCGCGGGCAATGGATACTGCATGCTCGTCGGTCCGCTGAACTGGTGCTGCGCCCCCTTGAAATCGACTTTCCCAGGTGCGTGAAGCTCGATTTTGCCGCCCTTGATCCGGATGTAAGCGCCGCCCGACGTCAGCAATATCTCCTGCTTCGCGGCCACGTCGACAGCCTCGGTCGCCGCCACCATCTTCACGGCCTTTTGCGCGGTGAGTTCGACGTTGTCCGCGTGCGCCTGGACCTCGACCTTGCCCTTCCCGGCAAACAGCTTCATCCCGGCGTTCTGCGCGAACAGGCTGATGCGATCCCGGATGCCGGCGATCAGCGATTTCCCACTGGTCACGAACGTGCTTTGCCCGCTGGCGATATTGGTCTGCTGCTCGCTCGCCAGATGCACCGACTGCTGCGAAGCCATCCCGATCCCCGCCGGGCTCGCGAACAGCATCACGGGTTCCTTGAACGCATTGGCATTCCCCGTTCCGCCGCCGGCCGTCCTGCCGCCCCCCGAGGCCGCCCCCGCCACGCTGTTCTGCGTCGCATCGGCGAACTGCTTCAGCGCATCGCGACCGGCACCGAGACTCTCCGCCTGATGCATCTCGCTGACCTGCGACATCGACTCGATCAACCCGTCCGCACTGCCAAGCTGCTGCTTTGCCTCGCTCGCGTCGAGCGGCTGGCTGTTCGCCTGCTTCGGATGCGTCGTCACGTACAAGCCCTGGCCCGCACGCAGCGCGCCGTACGCATCCGTGCGCAGATCGAAACCCGAGCCGAGATACGCACCACGCGTGTTGCCGTTCTGCTCGATCAGATAGCCGAGATGAAGCAGCGAATTCGCGCTGCTGCTGAACAGGCGCGCGCGGTTCTGCCCGGTCGCGTCGTCGAGCACCATCTCGTTGTGCCCCGATCCCGCATATTCCTTCGACCGGAAGCCCGACAGTATCCCGTCGCTATGCCATTGCGGCTTGGCCGCCCCGTTGTAGACACGATGCATGACGATCGGCCGATCGCAGTCGCCGCCGATGTAGCCGATCAGCACTTCCTCGCCGACGCGCGGAATATGCACCGCGCCGTAACCGCCGCCGGTATCCGATTGCACGACGCGCATCCAGCACGATGCCGTCTCGCGGCCTTCGCTCTGGCGGTCCCACACGAACATGACCTTGATCCGGTTCAGCGCGTCGGTATAGACCTCCTCGCCCTTCGGACCGACCACGACGGCCGTCTCGAGCTGCATCGCGGGCTTGCGGTGCTCGAACGGGCTGCGATACGGCACGCTCGCGCGCTGCGCCTCGACCGCGACGAGATAGAACCCGGCCGAGCCGTCGTCGTGCCCGACCTCGAACGCGCCCCCTTTCCCGTGCCCGGCCTTCACCTGCGCCAGCGCGTCCTGCAGGCTATGCGGGAAACTTGCTTCGTGGTCAGAGGCCGGCAGATTGTTCTCGATGTAACGCGTGACGCCGATGGCCGCGAACTCGCGGTCGCTCGCCGCATCGCGATCGTGCTCCGGATGGTCCACGAGGGTGAAACGCCGGCCGGCGTCGATCGAACGCACGCCGCCCACGCCGAAGAAACGCTTCGCACGCGACTCCCATTCCTCGAGGCGAATCTTCGACAGGTGTTCGCCGCGGTCCTGCGCCGGATACGTGTAAGCGCCGGTGTATTCGTAAATTTCCGCCTGATCGGGCAGCTCGCCCTGCCCGCTTTTCGTCGGCAGCGACGTGCCGTTCGGATTGCCCGCCGACGACGGCGACTTGTAGTCGAACGTGCGCGTCGTATGCAGCGTGCTTTGCAAGGTCCGCGACGCGGTCCATTGCGTGAAACCGGCGGTTTCGGTGCCGCTGCCCGAGCGATCGAACCTGACGGTATTCGGCGACAGCGCGTCGACGGTATGCAGATCGTCGGTGATGACGAACGTGTGCGCCTTCCCGTCTTCACTGTGCCGCCAGAAGCCGAACAGCCCTTCGTCCTCCATCAGCCGGTGCACGAAGTTCCAGTCGGTCTCGCTTTGGCGACAGTACGAACGGGACGGCAGCGGCTTCGACAGCGCGAACCGGTATTGGCCCCTGGCCTGCGGATGCCTGTCGAACACGTCGGCAAGGATCGCGTCGACCGGCTGGTCCTGCCAGTACCGCATGTCGCTACGGAACTTGAGGAAGTGCATCCACGACGCGAAGCGCAGCTGGTAACTCGACAGGCCGCCGTCGGCACCGAGCCGCCGCGCCGTGTGGATATAGCCGTTGATCGGCTGATACGACCTGTCCGCCTGCTGAATCCACAGCGTGATCGGCTGCGCGATCAGCGTCTTGAGCTCGACGTCGCTCGCGGTGGACACCAGATCGAGCGTTACGCTGAAATCACGGCCGAGCTCCGAGCGGGTTACGGCGCGACGCGGCACGAGCGCATTGTTCGGCAGCGACGGGATGTCCGTCTTCAGCAGCCGATCCTGCTGGATCAGGCCGCCACGAATCGCCTGGGCCAGTTCGGTCACGTTCATGCGTCACCTTCTTCTTGTTCATCGCGAGCCCGCCGGGCCCGCGCTCTCAGGTCAAAAAACAATCGTTCACGCCTGCTCGTCGGGCCTCACCCCCAGCAGCTCGCGAATGTGCGACAGCGAGCCGTCGTCCTTCACGACGCTCTCGAGCCACTTGTGCAGCGGCATGTCGGCCCACTCGGCCGCCTTGTCGGCAAGATACGCGACCGGGCTGTGCGGCTCGGTCTGACGGAAATAGCGCGCCACCGCGCGCAACTGGTCGACGGCCTGCGCACGGTTCTGGATGCCGGCGATCATCTGCGTCACCGGCGGACGCGAAGCGGTCTGCTGCTGCACGTGAGTCTCCTCGGTCTGGATCGGCTGGCCGAATACCGGCTCGATGCGTTCGGGCTGGGCCTGCGGCGCCGTCTGCGCGTGCGGCGCGCTGCCCGTATAGCCCTGTTCGCGCGCAAAGCGCTCGGCGAGCCGGTACACGGTCTCGAACGCGTCGCGCGCCTGCCGGAAGCTCGGCGCCGAATCGCCCGCGCGCTCGACGAGCCGCTCCTCGAACGCATCGAGCGCGAATTCGAACGCCTTCAGGTTCGCCAGCAGCGCCGTGTAGAACGCGATCGACGTCACGCGCCGCGACGCGTCGATCTGGTCGATTGACGGCTTGCCGCGCGCGATGTCGTCGGCATGTTCGGGGTCGCGCTTGATCGACTGCGCGACGTGCTGCGCGACCTCCCAATCGAGCGTGCTGAACGCATTCGATGCGCCGTCCGTCAGCGGCACCGCGCGCAGCAGCTCGGCCGTGCGGCCGGACAGCCACGCGACGTTGCCGAGCCGGTGCTCGATGTCGTCGTCCTCGGGCAGCGGGTGGAAGGTGTCCCAGAAGTCGCGGCACAGGCCTTCGAGCAGCGCATAGCCTTCGGTGAGGCCCGTGATGCCGTCCTCGAGCGCGAGCGCCTCGGTCAGCCACACGGCGAGCCGCAGGTCCTTGGTGCGCGTGCGCAGCAGCTCGCCCGCATGGTCGACGACGAAGCCCCAGTCGGCCTCCTTGATCTCGGTTACCCATTCGCCCTGGTCGAGCGTCGGATCGTCGTAGCGCCGCGCGTCCTGGATCGCGTCGAATTCGTTCGAAAACAGCAGGTCGTCGCCGCTGGGCGACGCATCGCTGATCGGCGTCAGCAGCTCGGGGAGATTGATCGGCATGGTTCAGTGAATCCGTTGATGCATCAGATGTCGCGTGCGGGGGCTCATTCGACGGTGTACGCAAATTCGCCGGCCTCGTCCGCGCGCACCGCGATGCGCGCGATCGCCGCGCCGTCGGCGATCCGGCCGAGCACGTGGCCCGCGATCTCCGGCAGCAGCGTGCCGTTCAGGATGTGGTCGACGTTGCGGGCGCCCGAGTCGACCTCGGTGCAGCGCGCGAGCACCGCGTCGACAAGCGATTCGTCCCATTCGAACGCGGCTTTGTGGTTCGCCTCGATCCGGCGGCGGATGCGTTCGAGCTTCAGCTCGATGATCTCGGCCAGCACGTCGTCGGAAATCGGGTAATACGGCACGACCTTCATCCGGCCGAGGAACGCCGGCTTGAAGGTCTTGTACAGCTGCGGACGCAGCGTCTCGGCGAGCGCGTCCGGATCGGGCAGTTCCTCGGCCGGCTTGTTCAGGCAGGCCTGCATCACCGCGGCCGAGCCGACGTTGGACGTCAGGATGATCAGCGTGTTGCGGAAGTCGATCTCGCGCCCTTCGGCATCGTCCATCGTGCCCTTGTCGAACACCTGGAAGAACATCTCGAGCACGTCCGGGTGCGCCTTCTCGACCTCGTCGAGCAGCACGACGGAATACGGGTTGCGGCGCACGGCCTCGGTCAGCACGCCGCCCTCGCCGTAACCGACGTAGCCCGGCGGCGAACCTTTCAGGCCCGACACGCTGTGCGCTTCCTGGTACTCGCTCATGTTGATCGTGACCATCTTGCGCTCGCCGCCGTACAGGATGTCGGCCAGCGCCAGCGCCGTCTCGGTCTTGCCGACGCCCGACGGCCCGACGAACATGAACACGCCGCGCGGCTTGTTCGGGTCCTCGAGGTTCGCGGTCGCGGTACGCACACGCTGGGCGATCGCCTCCAGCGCATGATCCTGGCCGATCACGCGCGCGGTCAGCAGCGGCTGCAGGTTCAGCACGGTGTCGATCTCGTCCTTCACCATCCGGCCGAGCGGAATGCCCGTCCACGCGGCGACGATCTCCGCGACGACGTGACCGTCGACCTGCAGCGGCACCATCGGCTCGCCGCCCTGCAGCGCATGCAGCGCCGCGACGCGTTCGGCGAGCTTCTCGCGGGTGGCCTGCACGTCGACCGGCTGGCCGTCTTCCGACGGGCCGCGTGCCTTGTCAAGCGCGTCGCGCAGCTCGGTGATCTCGGCGACGATCACGCGCTCGGCTTCGTAGCGTTCCTCATCCTTCGCCAGTTGTTCGAGCGCCGTGTCGCGCGCGCCGCGCAGCTCGCCGAGCCGCTCGTCGTGCGCCGCGCCGCCCGCCGCCTCGCGCTCCAGCGACGCGATTTCCGCATCGATGCGCTCGATGCGCTTCTTCGTATCGTCGATCGCGGCCGGCGTCGCGCTGTGCGCGAGCGCGACCTTCGCACATGCGGTGTCGAGCACGCTGATCGCCTTGTCCGGCAGCTGGCGGCCGCTGATGTAGCGGTGCGACAGGCGCACGGCCTCCGTGATCGCATCGTCGAGAATCCGCACGTTGAAGTGCTTCTCCATCAGGCCCGACATCCCGCGCAGCATCGCGGCGGCCAGCGGCTCGCTCGGCTCCTCGACCTTCACGACCTGGAAGCGTCGCGCGAGCGCCGCATCCTTCTCGAAGTACTTCTTGTATTCGCTCCACGTCGTCGCGGCGATCGTGCGCAGTTCGCCGCGCGCGAGTGCGGGCTTCAGCAGGTTCGCCGCGTCGTTCTGGCCGGCCTGGCCGCCCGCGCCGATGATCGTGTGCGCCTCGTCGATGAACAGGATGATCGGGTGCGCGCTCTTCTTCACCTCGTCGATCACGCTCTTCAGCCGGTTCTCGAACTCGCCCTTCACGCTCGCGCCGGCCTGCAGCAGCCCCATGTCGAGCACGTGCAGCGCGACGCCGCGCAACGGCGGCGGCACGTCGTCGGCCGCGATCCGCAGCGCGAGCCCTTCGACGACCGCCGTTTTGCCGACGCCGGCCTCGCCGGTCATGATCGGGTTGTTCTGGCGGCGGCGCATCAGGATGTCGATCGCCTGGCGGATCTCCGCCTCGCGGCCGATCACCGGGTCGATCTTGCCGTCGCGCGCACGCTGCGTGAGGTTGGTCGTATAGGTGTCGAGCGCGGGCGTCTTCGACGGGCCGGCCGCGGGCGCAAAGCCGTCGGCGGCCGGCGCGACGTCGCTGCCTTCGTCGTCCGCCTGGCGCGGCTCGGCTTCGCTCGAACCGGCCATGATTTCGTCGAACTTGTGCTTCAGGTCCGTCACGTTCATTTCCGCGAAGCGCGACGACATCCGTTGCGCGAACTGCGCGAGATCCGGCGCGGTCAGCAGCGCGAGCAGCAGGTGCCCGGAACGGATGCGGCCGAGCTGCGAATCGAGCGACGCGATCAGCCACGCCTGCTCGAACAGCGCGATCAGGTGCACGGAGAACACCGGCGTGCGCGTGTTGCCCGTCTTCAGGCGCGTGAGCTCGCGTTCGAGATCGGCGTGCAGCGCATGCGGATCGACGCGGCTCGCGCGCAAGGCGAGCGGCAGATCGCCCGTCGCTTCGTCGAGCAACGCGAGGAACAGGTGCTCCAGATCGACCTCGTAGTGGCCGCGCGCCAGGCACGCGCTCGCCGCACGCTCGGTCGCGTGGCGGCACAGCGGGTTCAGTTTCGTGATCAGGGTCTTCAGAGGCGTGCTCATGGCGTCGATCTCAGGTTCGATTGCGTGTTGTTGTTAGGGTCTCAGTGAATCACGTGCAGTTCGTAGCGGGCGTCCGAGCGATCCTCCAGCGCATCGCGCGTGCACAGGAACGCATCCCAGCCGAGCCGCGAGCCCGCGCCGAGCACGCTCGCGCCGACCTCGGTGCGCTTGAGCACGAGCTTCACCTCGTACTCGAGCGTGACGCCGGCGAGCAGCGTCAGCATCCGCTCGAGCGCGACGGCGTGCGCGCCGCCGGGCAGGAACGCCTCGTAGTCGCGCTTGGACAGCGGGCCGACGACGATCCGCGCGCGCATGTCGCGCTGCCACACGCGCTCGCCGACGAGCGCCGTCGCGCCGAGCACCGCGTTGACTTCGCCGAGCACGCTCAGCTGATCGGGCGGCACGTCGTACCACTTGCCGACGAACTGGTCGATCTTCACCGGCACGCGGAAGTAATCGGACAGCGTGCGTTGCAGGTAGGCGGCCGACATCGGCCGGTGCCGCGCCGCGAGCGCATAGCCGGCCACGGCTTCGTCGAGCACGCCGCCCGGGCCGGCCGCGAGGCTGTCGCGCACCTCGTCGCTCGGCACGCCCGCGATCGCGAGCAACAGCGGCAGGTAGCGCTCGTCGCGGTCGAGCTCGTAATGGAACGGCAGCCGGTATTTCTTCCACGCCGCATAGAACAGTGCGGTCGCGCGGTTCGAGAACACGTCGAAGAACGCGCGCGCCGCGTGGTCGCGCCGCAGGTGCTCGCGCGCGACGATCTGCTCGGTGTAGTGCAGCGGCAGCGCGCCCTGCCCGCCGAGCAGCCCGAAGAACGCGGGCGTCAGCTCGACGCGGCCGAGCTCGCCCGCAGCGAGCGCGGTGTCGCGCTGCTCGTCCGAGTTCAGCGGCGCGCCGTCGTCGTCGAACGAACGCGCGCCTTCGATCTCGCTCGGCGGGAAGCCGAGCGACAGCGTGTTGCGGAATGCGATGTGCTGCGCGACCACGTCGCCCTGCCGCCACGCGCCGGGCGCATCCGACGCCTGCCGCGCGAACAACCCTTCGAGCACCCGCACCGCCTGGAAGAACTCGAAGCGATGCGGCTCGTCGAGCAGCGCGTCGACTACGCCAGGATCGATTCGCCGGTTCGGGGCTTGCATCGGATGATCTCCTCGCCGGTGCGCTTCGACACGACGACCAATTGAACGAAACTGTTGAGGTGGACGTACAACCCGAAGAAGCTGTCGAGCACGCGCACGAACGACGCAAGGCTCGCGCCGACGAAGTGCTCCTCGTCGATCGTCAGCCGGATCTCGATGCCGCGCACGAAGGTCGCGAACGGCTTGCCGGGCAGCCACTGCACGGCGCCGCGCTGCTCGACGCCGGCCAGCCCGTCGATCTGGCGCATCGACACGGCCGTGCGCCGCAGGTCGTACAGCGTCAGCATTTCCTTCAGCGGCGCGAGGCCGTGCGCGACGAGCGACACGTGGTTGAGCGCGAGATGCGACACGAGCCGCCAGTGCGCGGCGCGGCCGCGCTCGAAGCGCACGCTCTGCGTCGGGCGGCGCAGCAGCGAGATGCCGCTCGTCTGCGCCCCGCCTTCCTGGAACAGGTCGCCGCCTTCGAGGCCGAACGCCAGCATCGAAGGCAGGTCGCGGTTCGTGCAGGTGAGGTCGAGGCTCAGCGTGTCGGTCTGCGGCGACGTCGGCTCGAAGTCGATGTCGACGATCGAGATCTCGGTTTCATAGCCGGGGCTCTTCTGCGCGACCCAGTCGTTGCGGCGCGCGAACCAGTAATGGCCGATGCGCGCCGATTCGCCGTGATGCAGCGAATAAAACGGCCGGAACTCGATCACCGATTCCTCGTGCGCCTGCTGCCGGACGAGCTTCACCGAGTCGATCGAGTACACCTCGTACGCGAACGCACGCCGCGCCTCGGCGATCACCGGATACGACACCGCGCGGTGCGTGATGCGGATCGGTTCGCCGTGCTGGCGGAACAGGTTGACGATCGGCGTGCAGAACAGCCGGAAATGGCTCGCCGTCAGCAATTCGAGCAGGCGCGCGATATGCGAATCGCTGCGCACGTCCTGCAGCACCAGATGCAGCGTCGCGCGCTGGCAGCGGCCCGACGCGCGTGCGATCGCCGCAAGGTCGAAGTCGACGAAATCGAACTTGTCGGGGAACGCGAAGTATTCGGTGAGCAACCGGTACGCGGGGTGCGATTTCGCCGGATAGTCGATCAGCGCGTCGTCCTCGGCGAAGCCGGCCTGCGCGATCGGCAGCTTGCGCAGCGCGGTCCAGCGGCCGTTGCGTTCGGGCTCGACGTACGCGCCGAGCACGTTGACGAACAGGCAGTCGGTCAGCGCGGCGACGAACGACTGCTCGCCGTGCAGGTGCGCGCGCAGCGTCGACAGCTTCAGCGCGCCGAGATCGAGCTGCGCGGCGAGCGATTCGAACGTGATCGAGATCACGCCCGTCGCGTTCGACGGCAGCACCGTCGCGCTCGGCGCGAGCGCGACCGGCGTATAGCGCGCCTCCGAGATGCGGATCGGCGCAAGCGTCACGTCGTAGGCGGTACGGAACCGGCATTGCACGCCGCGGATCGGACGGCTTTTCAGCTCGGTGCCGCGATCGATCACGACCGGTTCGGTCTGCTGGCCGGGCGAAGCCGGCGTGAACTGCGCGATCGAGCACGACGGGAACGGCCGCAGGTAGTGCGGATACAGCACTTCCAGCAGCGCTTCGGTGAATTCCGGGTAATCGTCGTCGAGCTTCTTGTTGATGCGCGCGCCGAGTAGCGCGAACGACTCGATCATCCGCTCGACGTGCGGATCCTCGCAATGCTCGCCGGACAGCGCGAGACGCGCGGCGATCTTCGGATAGCGTTCGGCGAAATCTCGCGAATAGCGCCGCAAAAACGATAATTCGCGTTCGTAATACGGCAGCAATTCTTCCATCGACGACCCCGAACCTCAATATTTCCTGCCGGACCTGATTGACCACCGGGCGGTCCGGCCCGCTCGGCGGCTTGATTTACTGCATGCGTGCCGCGCGTGCGCGCGTGACCGAATACTGCAGCGTCGACGGTTGCAGCATCGCGTCGAAACTGACCGGCTCCTCGGCCGGGTGCACGACGAGCAGCGCCTGGATCGCGAAGTACAGCGCGTTGGTGGCTTGCTCGTTCAACTCGAACGTCACCTGCACCTGCTGCAGGCGCGGCTCGTGGCGCGCGATGGCCTGCTGGATCGACTTGCAGATGAATGCGCGGTCGTAGTGGCTCGCGAGGCTCAACCCCGCGAAATCGTTCAGCCCGTAGGTCAGCACCGACTTCTGGCATTCCGGCAGCGCCGCCAGTTCGTTCTCGGTGTGCGCGATACGGGTGTTGAGGATCGCCTCGACGTCGCGGGCGACCGTGTTCTTGAGCTCGTCCAGCGACAATTGCCGCATCGCAGCCGAGGCCGGCAGATGCGGTTCGTCGTCGAACAGCTTGTCGAGAAAACTGGGTTCGAATCGTTTCATCGGCCGGTGTTGACAGCGAAAACGACAACGGGACGCGACGCGCCCCGTTGCCGCAACCGACCTTAGACCGCGTAGGTCTTGTCGTTCTTCGTCAGACTCCAGGCGCCTTGCGTGTTGCCGCCCTGGTTGCCGCCGATCTTCTGCTGGGTTTGCTTCCACTGCACGGCTGCGTACTTCAGCGAGAACGTCTCGAGCGGCAGACCTTCCTCGCGAACGCTCGGCGCGATGCTCGAGATGATCACGTACTTGAGCTTGACTTCCAGATACTGCACGCGCTTGCCTTCACCGTCAGCGCGCGAGAAATGGACCGTCACTTCGTCGAACGTGGTACCGCCCGAAGCGTGCTGATACAGCAGCGGGCTCGACGAATCGATTTCCTTCGTGAAGATCATGTCGCCGTGCTCGCAACGCGTCATCGTGTGACCGCCAGCGGTCGATGCGGTTGCCGAACGCGGCTGAACGATCGAGTGATCCCACGATTTCAGTTCGATCCAGCCCTGGTGGTCTTTATCCGCGGATTCGCCCTTCACCGCGGGACTACCAAACTGCAAGTGCATATGTAACATGGCCCTTCGACTCCCCAAAGAGGTGGTTTTAACGTCCTACCCAGGCGGCCCGCCCGGGCGATTTACTCGCTTATGAATTTGCCGGTTTGGGCAGATCAGCGACAAGTCGCAGAGAAATCGAGAGTTCGTCGAGCTGAAAGTGCGGGCGCAGGAACGCGACCGAACGATACGAGCCCGGCTTGCCCGGAATCTCCGACACTTGTATGGATGCCTCGCGCAGCGGAAATTGCGCTTTCTGTTCCTGCGAGGCGTTGTCGTCGAGCAGGACGTACTGCGAAATCCACCGGTTGAGGAAAGTCTCCACGTTCTGCGCCGATGCGAAGCTGCCGATCTTGTCCCGCATCATCGCCTTCAGGTAGTGCGCGACGCGCGATACCGAGAAGATGTACTGAAGCTGGGCGGACAGGACGGCGTTCGCGTTCGCGCTGTCGGTGCTGTATTTCTTGGGCTTCTGCACCGACTGCGCAGCGAAGAACGCGGCGTAATCTGAGTTCTTGCAATGGACGAGCGGGATGAAGCCGAGATCGCTCAGCTCCTTCTCGCGGCGATCGGTGATCGCGATTTCGGTCGGGCACTTCAGCGCGACTTCACCGTCGTCGGTCTTGAACGTGTGGGTCGGCAGATCCTCGACGAGGCCGCCGCCTTCGACGCCGCGGATCGCCGCGCACCAGCCGAAGTCGTCGAACGCGGCCGTCAGGCGGGCCGCGAAGGCCCATGCCGCGTTGCACCACAGGTACTTGTCGTGATCGGTGCCGTCGACGTCCTCGACGAAGTTGAAGTTCTCCGCGGTCTGGCCGTCCTTCGGATTGAACGGCAAGCGGCCGAGAAAGCGCGGCAGCGTCAGGCCGACGTAGCGCGAATCCTCGGCGTCGCGGAACGACTTCCACTTCGCGTATTCGACGGTGTCGAACACCTTGCCGAGGTCGCGCGGCTTGCCGAGGTCGGAGAACGACTCGAGGCCGAGCAGCTCCGGCGACGCCGACGCGATGAACGGCGCATGCGCGGCCGCCGCGACGTGCGACATCTGCTCGATGAAGTACATGTCTTCCGGCTGGCGCGAGATCTCGTAATCGCCGATCAGCGCACCGAACGGCGAGCCGCCGAACGTGCCGAATTCCTCTTCGTAGACCTTCTTGAACAGCGCGCTCTGGTCGAACTCGCTCGCGCCCTTGAAATCGCGCACGAGATCGCGCTTCGGCGCGTGCAGCGCCTTGATCTTGATCGTCTGGCCCGTGTTGCTTTCCTTGACCAGATAATCCATCCCGCGCCACGTGCTTTCGAGGCGCTGGAATTCCGGCGCGTGCATCACGGCGGAAAGCTGCGTGGAAATCAGGCGGTCGAGTTCCGCGACGCGCGCGTCGATCGTGGCCGACAGGTTGTCCGACACGATCACCGTGCCATCGAGCACCTGGTGCACGAGTTCGCCGATCAGGTCCTTCGCACGCGCATGCTCGGAATCGGATTTCGCGACCTTGCTCTTCTCGACGATGTCGTCGAGCAGCGAAGTCCCCGCGGCGTATTCCGCGCCGCTCGCTTGGGCCGCAGCCGTTTGCTGGTTCATCTCAACACTCCGTCGTCATTCGCCGTCTTTGTCGCCGCCGGTGCCCTTCGCGAGCTCCTGCAGCTGCTGCGTGTTCTTCAGCACCTCGGACAGCAGATCCTCGAGCTTGTCGTTGCCGGCGAGCTTGTTGCGCAGGTCGGCGAGCTTCGAGCGCGCCTCGAGCAGGCGGCGCAGCGGCTCGACCTGTTCGACGACTTCGTCCGGGCTGAAATCCGACAGCGAGCGGAACTTCAGGTCGACCGCGAACTTGCCGCCTTCCGGGCTCAGGCGGTTTTCCACCTGGAACGCGGCACGCGGCTCGATCGCCTTCATCACGTCGTCGAAATTATCGCGGTCGATATTGACGAATTTACGATCGCGCAGCTTCGGCTGCTCGATCTCGGACTGGCCCGCCAGATCGCCGACGACCCCGACGACGAACGGCAGCTCCTTCACCTCGATCGCATCGCCCTTCTCGACCTCGTAGGTCAGCTGGACGCGCGGCGGCCGTATTTTCTGCAAGCTTTTCTGAATGCTTTCTTTCTTGGCCATCTCGACGGCTCCCAGGTTAGTTGTGGTTATCGCGTCAGTTGCGGTTTCAGTTGCGCAGTGCGCCGAACGGGTCCGCGCTGCCCTTTTGCGCCACAGGCGGCGTCGGCGCGCTCGGTGCGGCCGGCGCAGCCGCATCGGCAGCCGGTGCGGCCCCGCCCTTCGGGCGATGGACGACGCGGCGCGGCGGGCGCGGTTTCACGGTCTTGGTTTCCGGCGGAAACAGCGCCGATTCGCCGAGCGTATCGCGCAGTTGCTTCGCGAGCGCCTGCGCGTCGGACTTCGCATCGCCCGCGAGCGATGCGTCCTGGCGCAGCTCGCCGAGCGACTGCGTCGCGATCCGCAGGCCGGCGACGGCCAGCACGCTCTTCGCCTGACGATCGGTCGCGTCGCGCTGCAGCGCTTCCTGGGCGGCGACGATCGCCTGCCCGTAATGGTTTTGCGCGAACTGGATTTGCGCGATGCGCGACCACGGTTCCTCGCGCGTCGGATCCGACTTCGCGAGCTGCTGGTACAGGCCGAGCGCCTTGTCCTGGTCCCCCGCCTTCGCGACGGCGTCCGCATCGGCCAGCGACTTGTTGAACACTTCCGCAGTCGGCGGCGCGGGAGGCTGGCTCGCACAGCCGGCGATCACGCCGCAAGCCACCACTACCCCAGACAGTTTTGCGAACAGACGGTCTTTCATCGTTATATCCACCGGCGCGTGAGTTTTAAATCGTTGAGAATCTGGTTCTTTTGCTTTGCAAGAAGCGCGCGGGTATAGTACCGATCAATTTTTCATAATTCAATCGTCGTGTGAAGAGTAATTCCTTTTAAAACCGGGCGCTACCCCCTCGAATGGCCGATCGCTGCGGGCTCGCCGCGGTTTTTCCTCGGGCCGGAATGCGCAAGTTTTACTGGTCGCACGACGCGCCGCCCGGACGGCGGAAAAAATTTCCGGGCGCTCGCCTGACGCGGGCGTGCTTAATAGTTGAACGGTGCAATGTCGGGGAGGCGCAGCGAACGCGGCAATACCCGGCAGTTTTGACAGGGATAAAGGCGGCACGCCGGAAAAACGATGAGATCGTCCATGATTCGCTACGCGCTGCCGCTGGTTGCCTGCGCCCTTCTGGCCGGATGCGCGGCCGCCCCGCTGCTCGGCTCGGCCGCGAGCGCCGTGATGTCCGCGGCCGGTATCGGCAAGCCCGAGGTGCCCGACGCGCAGAAGCCGCCGCGCAACATCGGGCTCACGCTGGCCGCCGCGCCGAACCTGAATGCCGCGACCGACCACAAGCCGCTCGCGCTCGTCGTCCGGCTTTATGCGCTGAAGGACCCGACCTCGTTCCAGCAGGCGCCGTTCGACGCATTTACCGATCCGACCAAGGAAAAAGCCGCACTCGGCGCCGATCTGCTGAATGTGCGCGAAATCACGCTGATTCCGGGCCAGCGCTATACGGCAACCGAGAAGGTATCGCGCGAGGCCCAGGCATTCGGCATCGTCGCGCTGTTCCGCGATCCCGCACTGCAACGATGGAAACTGACATTCGATCCGGCGAAATCGGAGAAATCCGGCATAATCATCGGCCTGCATAATTGCGCGATGACGGTCACCGACGGCACGGTCATCGCACCGCAACAAGGTGCGCCTTCGCAACCGCTGAATTTGCTGTCTTCGGTCTCTTGCGGTTAAACATGACGCACGGATGTCAATTAACAAGAGTTAACACTTGGCGATTTAATTCGGGCACGAACAAATCGATTACATCGCAACGCCACATTAACCGGATTTGACATGAGTTATTCGGCCAAGGTGCTGTGGGGGGAAGGGCTGTTCCTCCGGCCTCAACACTTTCAACGGCAGGACGCGTACCACGAGGCGCGCCTGTTCGAGTCCATCCAGGCGATCCAGCCGTACAACTGGGGCGTGCGCTCGGTGCGCATCGACCGCGACGCGCTCGGCAGCAACGTGCTGCGGGTCGCCGAGCTCGCGCTCGTGTTCCCGGACGGCGCGCTGTATGCCGCGCCGCAGGCAGACGATCTGCCGCCGCCGATCGCGCTGGATACGTTGCCCGACGGCATCAACGAATTCGTGTTCTATCTCGCGCTGCACCCGCTGCGCGAGAACGGCACCAACTACAGCGACGATCCGGCCGCCGGCTTCATGACGCGGTTCGTCAGCGAGCAGACGAGCGTCGCCGACAACTTCACCGACGCCGCCGAAGCCGACATCACGTTCCTGAAGACGCAGGTCAAGCTGATCGCGCACAGCGAGCCGCGCGACCAGCTGCTGTCGGTGCCGCTCGTACGCGTGCGCCGCACCGCGACGTCCGGCTTCGAGATCGACGACAGCTTCGTGCCACCGTGCCTCGCGATCGAAGCGTCGCCGATCCTGCACCAGCGGCTGCGCCAGCTGGTCGACGCACTACAGGCAAAAGTGAACGCGCTGTACGGCTTCCACCGCGAGCCGTCGAAGAACATCATCGAATTCCGCTCGGGCGACATCGCGTCGTTCTGGCTGCTGCATACGGCGAACGCCGCATTCGCGACGCTCGCGCACCTGCACCAGCACGCGGCGCTGCATCCGGAGCGGCTGTTCCAGGAACTGCTGCGCCTCGCGGGCCAGTTGATGACGTTCTCGAAGGGCTATACGCTCGCCGACCTGCCCGT
This sequence comes from Burkholderia sp. E168m15, assembly GCF_016586105.1. NCBI lineage: Bacteria > Pseudomonadati > Pseudomonadota > Betaproteobacteria > Burkholderiales > Burkholderiaceae > Burkholderia > Burkholderia sp. E168m15. Next base: position 1,935 of record NZ_BCPO01000015.1, on the reverse strand, counting down.
GTACCGCCACGACGATCCGGGCCCGAGCTTCGCGCGCCTCGACCTGATGCTGCGCGAACTGCTCGACACCGTGATCTCGACGCGCTATTTCGCGATCACGCTCGACGAAGTGCGCCCGTCGTTCCACCTTGGCCGCCTCGATTCCGGCAAGATCGACGACAAGACCGAGTTCTACCTCGCGGTGTCCGCGGACATGCCGAGCGTCGAGCTCGTCGATGCGGTGCCGGCCCGCTTCAAGGTCGGCGCGCCTGACGACGTCGACAAGCTCGTGCTGTCGGCGATGCCCGGCGTGCGGCTGTCGTACACGCCGCAGGTGCCGCCCGCGATTCCGGTGCGCCCCGGCGCGTGCTACTTCGCGCTCGATTCACGCAGCCCGCTGTACGAGCGCATGCTGCAGGCCCAGTCCGCGATGATCTACGCGCCGACTGGCATCAATGACCTGAAATTCGAACTGATCGCGGTCACATCATGAGCTACGCGCCTTCCCTGTTCGGCGACAACGTGCCGCCGCCCTCGCATAGCCCGGCGTCGACGGACGCCGCGTTCCAGGCCCGCTCGCTGCTCGATTTGCTGTACGACGGGTTCTTCATGCTGTTCCTGCTCAAGAACAAGCGGGAGCCGGACAGCGCCAGCGAGTTCAGCACGCGAATCCAGGAATTCCTGTCGGATTTCGAGCGCGGCGCGAAGAAGCTGAATATCGCCGCCGAGGACGTGTACGGCGCGAAATTCGCGTTCTGCGCGGCCATCGACGAAATGGTGCTGTCGTCGCAGTTCAAGATCCGCGCGGATTGGGAACGCCGGCCGCTGCAGCTCGTACTGTTCGGCGAGCAACTCGCGGGCGAGAAGTTCTTCCAGTATCTCGAGGAGTGTCGTGCGCAGGGTGCGGCGCGGCTGCAGTCGCTCGAGGTGTTTCATATGTGCCTGCTGCTCGGGTTCCAGGGCAAGTATCTGCTCGAAGGGCCGGAGAAGCTCGCGTATCTGACCGCGCGGCTTGGGGACGAGATCGCGCATATGAAGGGCAAGCGGGCTGCGTTTGCGCCACATTGGCCGCTGCCGGATCAGATCGCGCACCGGTTGAAGCGGGAGGTGCCGGTTTGGGCGATCGGGACCGTGTTCGCGCTCGTTGCGTTGCTTGGGTATCTCGGGCTCAATACCTATCTCAAGGACAAGACGCTGCAGGCGTTGGCGCCGTATTCGCAGGTGATCAAGGTCGGGCCGGAATCGGCTAATTTGACGATTTCGTTGCCGTAAGAGGCGCGTGTTTTTTTCGAATGCCGCTTGATGAAAAAGGACCGCACCGGCGGTCCTTTTTTGCTGTGGCGTGGGGCGCGTGCCTCGTCAGAGCAGAATGAACTCGTCGTTGTCGACGTAGAACACGAATGCGTCGAACAATTGCGCGACGGTCGGTTCGTCGACCTGGTCATGCGCGTTGATCACGATGTCTTCGATCGTCGCGCTGTTCAGCGTGACGCGCCAGCCGGGTTGTGGGGCGGCGGCGGGCGGCGTGTCGACTTCAGTGTTGTCAGCGCCTTCGGTGAATACGCCCTCTGTATCTAGCGTCCATGGCGTTGATGGCAGGCAAAGCCATCCGGAAAAGTCGCCCGGATGTTCGAGAATGTGCTGCAGCGACGCGATGGTCGCGGGGGTGGTCGACATGGGGTATTGCGGTTATAACTGGACTGAAGTCAATGCAGGAGCGGTAATGTCGCAGGCCCCGAATGTGCCTGCGTTGCCACAGCGCTCGCGTAAGGGAGCCGCGATTATGCCAATTTCGGACACGTTAGGCTGGGTCGGTGGTCGCTGTCGGTCAGTGAACGGATGCAATACCGACATTCGAGATCACGTCGAACTTCCCGCATCGGACCGCCCTCCAGAGTTCGTGGCGAATTGTTTCATGGATCGCGGCCACGCGGTCTTCGGTCAGGGACCGAATCT
>NZ_BCPO01000014.1:0-32228 GCF_016586105.1 Burkholderia sp. E168m15 | reverse complement strand
GAATCTCACCGCATCCACGACACTCAGCGATTTCACGCATAGATCTTGCTGTCGGGAGAATCCGTTCCAATTTGAGCATAGCTTCTTGATTGACCCACTCGCGACAATCCCGATATTACTTATACGCGCCATGCAACACCATGCTCCCTTTTCAGCGTGGAGCCTTGTTTCCCGCTCCAACATCTGACGGATAAACGAATGAAGTCGATTCTCGAACAACATGATCTTGCTTCCCGCTCGGGCACCGCCGGTCTGGTCGACATCAATCGGCAGGCGGAATACCAGTGGTGAATCTAACCCCCTTCTTTGTGGCACACAATACAGCCTCGGCCAATCGATCTCCCACGACAATATATGTCAAGGAGTCGTATTGTCTGCCAATGCCATTGGCAGAGAAATCGGAGCGCAAGACCATCTTTTTGAAACCAACCTTGGCATCAGGAAACCCCGGAATCTTCACCACTATCGGCTCAGAAGCGTCGTGATCGATCACATCGACTTTTCTAACCGGATTAAGAAGAAAGTATGATCCGTCAATAGCCTTTCCGTCCGATTCAATAACTGCCGGAATGAACTGTACGTCACCGTCATTCGCCAGTCCTTCAATCGCAACACGCACCGCTTCACTTACAAGCGGAATCAAGATGTTTGACCAAATAACACCGTAGTCTTGAATCTTTGCCACCCCCTTTTTGGGAAGATCGAATACCAAAGGATTCGATTTTGTGAGGCGTGTGGCCGCCTGTAAATCAAAGCGATCCACTTGATTTTTTGCCTCATCGTAGAGTGCCATCCGACTTTCCGGATAGTCCGCCTCCGTGGTCCAGATTTTCGTCATATATCCTCACTTAGTTTGGACACGCCCATGGTCGATGGTTCTTGTTGAGCATCCGGTTCCCGGCTTTCAACTCCATCCGCTCTCGCGCGATGATTCCGCGCAGAGCCGCGTCATACTGTTTCTGCCCCCAACCCTGCTGCTTTCCTATCACAACAGCATCGTTCATTTGTCTGGACAAGTTTGTGCTTACGATGTTGGGATGACGCCCGTTGTGGATCGAGCGAGTCGGATGAAGGCTTTCGTCATCTGGTAGATAGATTTTGTTAGCCTGAGATTGAAGATCAAAGCCAGCAAGCGCAATTAGAGGGTGATTTTTCGTCTGGGAATTCTTGTCGCTAATAATGTGGTGCTCTTGAAACCCCTGAGACTTGAGGCAGTTAACTCTTCTCTGGATGCTGGCTTCATGGGCAGGACGGCGAGGTGCCAACCCCAACGGATCGATCCATTCGACCGGATTCGACGCATATTGATAGACGTTGATCCCGCCAACGAGCCCGATCGGATCTTTCGACACGAACCTTCCGATACCCGAATCATAGTACCGGTGCCAGTTATAGTGCAGTCCCGTTTCCGCATCAACCTGCTGTCCCTGAAACCGCAACGGATTCTTAGCCACAATCCCCGCCGCCTTCGACGCCCGCGCAATCACCTCCCGCGCTTCACCCCAAGCCTTGTACGACGCTTCCCAGACCACATCACCATCATCGTCCGTTAGAAGCTGCGGCGTGCCGATCTGATCACAGTGGTAATAGAACACCGCCGCATCGCCCCGCCGCTCCGGCACCTTCTGCAGCGGGTCATCTTCCGGCACATAGCGGTCGGTACTCGTCCATACCGGCGTCTCGATTCCCTCAACTGGCTCCGCCACATACTGCGCCAGCGGCACGAACGTCCCCGGCTCGTACAGATAGTGCGTGCCACGCTCGCCATCACTCTCGTACGCCAGCGTGTCGCCATCCCACCCGAACACCGTCCGCTCGCCGTTCACCTCCTTCGCAATACGACGACCGAACGCATCATAGAAATACCGAGCCTGACTCTGCCGCGACGTCTCGGCAACCCGCGCGGACAGCAAGCGATTGAATTCATCCCACTCGTATTCCTGCTGCCCCGCAGGCGTGCGCTTGCGCACCAGATTCCCGCGTGCGTCGTACTCGAAGTGCATCCCCGCGTACGCCTTCAGCAGGTTCCCGAGCACCTTCGGCACCTCGACCGGCAACGTGCTTTCCGGCCGCACCGGGCTGGGACGCGATGCAGGCGTCTCCGTAATCCGCACCGGATCGATGATGTTGCTCGCCGGATCGAACGCGAACCGCTCCTTCGCGACGGGACTGATCGCCTCGATCAAACGCCCGACAGGATCGTATCGATAATCGGTCCCGCCCTTGCGGCTGTCCTCGATCCGCGACAACTGCCCCACCGCGTCATAGCGATAGCGCCGCTCGGCAAGCGGCGCGGGCGACGTCGACCGCTGGATCGTCTGCTGCAGCACGCGCCCAGCCGGATCGTAGTGCGTGCGCTGCCCGACCTTGCTCGACAGCACACGCACCGTCTCGCGATGCAAGTCATCGCGCTCGAACTGCACGCGCTCCTCGCCATCGAGCAGCATCCCGTGCACATGCCCCGAGCCATACATCAGCCAGTCGACCGCATGCCCGTCCGGCCGAACGGTACGCCGCCGATTGCCGAGTTCGTCGTATTCGTGATGCCACACGTAGCTGCGCCGGTCGCCGAACAGATCGTAAGCGTGATGTTCACGCACCAGATTGCCAACCGGATCGAAGAAGAACTGCACGCGGCTGTACCGATTCACCGCGTCGATCAACCTGCCGCTCGGATCGTAGGCAAACCGTTCCTCGCTGTCCCCCGCGATGCGCTTCAGCAGACGGCCGTTCGCATCGACGTCGACCGAAGTCACGCAACCCGCTTCATCGATCGAAACGAGACTGCCGCTGTCCGGATCGTACTGATAACGCGTCGACTTGCCGTCGAAGGCGATTTCCTCGATCAGCCGCCCTGCCGGATCGTAGCGGAACTGGTACGTCGCAAAGTTGGCATCGGTCAGCGCGGTCAAGCGCCCGAGACGGTCGTAGCGATACGCGATCGTCTGCCCGAGCGCGTCCGAGCGGCTCGCGATACGGCCAACGGCATCGTAGCCATATCGCGTCGACCGATTGAGTTGATCCGTACGCCCAAGCAATCGACCTTCAGCATCGTACTGCACGTGTTCGACACCGGCCGGCGAACGAATCTCCGTCAACTGGCCGTTCGGGCCATATGCATAAGCAACGACGCCCCCGGACGCATCCTTTGTCTCGATCGCACGCCCGATATCGTCATAGCGCCACGCCGTCTTCTTTCCAGAGCAGTCCGTGTAGCCGGTCAATTGCCCGGCGGCGTTGTATTCGAGCGCCTTCGATCCGCCTTTGGCATCGGTGATCTGTGTCGGCAGCCCCTTGTCGTTATAGCTGTACTTCGTCGAGTGCTCGAGCGGATCGATTTCCTCGACGAGATTGCCTGCATCATCGTACTTGCGCTGCCAGACATGCCCATTCGGATCGACGAGCCGGATCATCTGGTCCTTGTCGTCGTATGCCATCTCGACAATGCTGCCGTCAGCGCGCTCGTGCCATGTCCGGTTACCGCGCGCGTCGTAACGCATCTGCTCGACGCTGCCGTCCGGCAGAATGTGCAACGTCAGATTGTTGTGCTCGTCTCGCCGGAACCACTCTTCGCTTCCATCCGGATAGGCGATCCGATAAACGTAGCCCTTGATATTGAAGTAATAACGCGTCGTCTGACCGAGCGCATCGGTCACATAGGTCAATCGAATGTTCGGATGCCACGCCAGACGGATATCGAGGCTGCCGTCGTCCGCGTACTCGCGCACGCATTTCGCATTCGCGTTGTCGTCAGCGTCCGCGCCGTCCCATTCAAGCGACATCCCGCGGCCGGTGCGATCGGTGTAGCGCGTGACGAGATGTCGGTCGTACTGGTAGTTCCACGCGTTGCCGTGCCGATCGGTTGCGCGGATCAGATCGGCCGCTTCGTCATAGGCGTAGCTCGCGAGCGTGCGACGCTTACCGTCTTCGAGCACCTGCTCGATCAGTACGATCCGGCCGTGCTTGTCGTGCTCGAACGACAGCACGTTACCGTTCGCATCAATCAGGCGCGCCACGTGGTCGCGCGCATCGTAGTCGAGCGTGATCGTGTTACCCGCGCGATCTTTCTGCATCGCCAGCCTGAACGCGTTGCCACGCCGTTCATACACGTGCAACTCGTCGTGGCCGTACGCAATCGTCACCCACGTATCGTCGAGTCGCGACAGCGTCAGGTTTTCCGAGAGATCGTCATGCACGCTTCCGGCTGCGAGCGCGCGATATTCAATGCTGCGCCCGCTGGCATCACGGTAGAACCATGTGTCGCCTTCTATATCGATGCGCGTCGTGTACGGCGTAATCCATCGCGCGCCGAGTTCTCCGGTGTCGTATGCGGACAGGCGTGAGCGATAAGTACGCGCCCAGACAAGCGGCAATGCGCCGGGCAGTTCAAAGTCCGTATGCGTGAACGTCTCATCGCCGAAAGCGAAATCGATCGACCCGGTCGACGCGCCGACCCCGCAACCTTTGCAGGGGCTCTGGCCAGGACCCTCCGGATGCGCATGCTGCTCGACCGCACCCACCGGCTCCTGCGGGCGATCATGATGTGCCCTTCCCTTGCCGCCGGTCGGCACGTCGGCGGTCTTTTCACGAAGCTTGCCGCCCGCCCGCACCCGTGCCACGGCCTCGATCACTTGCGCGATCAGCCAGAGCATCTTGCCTTCTTCGCTGCCATTCAGATCACGGATGGCCTTCGCAACTTTCGGCGCCTCAGTCTTCAGGAAGGCGACGATATCGCGAAACGGTTGGAGCCACGAATCCGGCGCCAGCTTCGCGGCGGTCCCGACCGTCGCGTTGCCGGCTTCCTTGCCCAACGCGATCGAACCTTCGTAACCGTACTCGAACGCATCGACCAAGAGCTTCGGGTTGTACCAGGATCGCTCGCCCATCTTCCGCGCGATCTGCTGCGTACGTCGCACGTTCGCACTACTGTCGAAAATCTGCCCTTTGAGGGCAAGCTCGAGTCCGCTGGCAATACCGACCATCAATTCCTGCGCCTTGGCCGCGCAGTCATTCAGCAGATCGACAAGGACTTCCTGCAACGTCTTCAGGAAGTTCTCGATTTCCGTCGCGGCCGCGGCGTTGACGTGTGCAACGAGCACGCCAATGATCGCCGCCCCGAGATTGCCGCGAGACACCAGCAACTGATTGCGCACAAGCGCCAACAGCGGCCGCGCCGACAGTCGGAACGACGCCAGCGGCGGCGGAACCGGAATGACCCCGATCAGGTTGATCGCGAGTCCAAGGTAATCGAGCAGATCGGCATGACGCTTCTCGACGATCGTCACGATGTCGCACACGGCATCGTAGAACGCCATCAGGTTGCCGATGATCGGCACCGCGCTCGCGACGGTTTTGAGATCCTCGAACGAAATGTGATTGCCGCTGATCTTGAGCAACCACTTATTGAAACGGTCGCCCCCCGCCGCCACGTCTTTCGGTGAAATATCGCTGAGCCAGGAAACAGCCTGTTCCTTCTCTGCACCGGGTGGAAGTTGTTGTGCCATGTCGTTGTTCGTTCAATTCGTTTTTTTCAAGACGGCTGACGAGCCGCCCTCTCAGGATTTCAACGGTCCGCCAAACCCGCTTGTCGGCAGTTTCATGCCCGTCGCGCCCGCGGCCGACGCCACGGTCGTGGCGCCCTTGCCCGCGATACCGGCCACGCCCGGCAATGCACCGGGCAACGCGCCCTGCAACGCCCCGGACGCCGCATTCGCAGCCGGCGCGGCAAGCGCGGCAAGCCCGCCCTGACGGGCGGCCTGAACCATCCCGGCCACCTGCTTCGCCGCACCGCTCAGGCTCGAGGCGGTCTGCAACGCGGACGCCACGCCGGCGCCACCCAACGCGGTCGCAGCAGCCGGCAATGCGGCGCTCGCGAGCCCGCCGAGGGCCGCACCCGCGCCGCCGCCGCTCACCAGCCCCATCGCCGCGGTCGTCGCGGCCGGCGCCATCCCTTGCAGCTGACTCGCGAGCTGTCCGCTCGCCGCGGCCTGCGCGGCCTCGGGCGACGGTTGCACGGGCTCCGCCGGCCACTTCGCCTGCTTGAAATAGTTCGCCGGCTGATCCGACTCGCGTGGGTCTTTCCCGAATTCGACGCGCACCGCCCCCGGCGGCAAGCCGCTCACGACCGTATAGCCGCTGTTGTCGAGTGCGCCTTTCTTCAGCACGGCGCCGTTCACGTCCTTCACCGTGAACAGCCCGCCCTTCACCGCCTCGCCGTTCACGTACTTGTGAAACAGTTCGAGCTGCCCGGGCTGATCCGGCCGCGGGCTCGGCAGCGGATACCCCATGCTCGCCGGCCCCGCGAACGTATGCGACGCCCCCTTCACATCGACCGCGCCCGGCGTATGAATCTCGATGTCGCCGTCCTTGATGCGGATATATCCGCCGCCGCTCGTCAGCAAAATCCCCTGATCGGCCGCGATCTCGATCCGGTCCGTCGCCGACACCACCCTCACCGCCTTCTGCGCGGTCACCTCGATGTTGTCCGACTGCGCCTGGATCTCGACCTTGCCCTTGCCCGCGAACAGCTTCATCCCCGCGTTCTGCACGAACAGGCTCAGCTTCTGCCCGATGCTGCCGATCAGCGACTTGCCCGCGGCCACGTGCACGCTCTGCCCGCTTGCCACGTTCACGTGATCGTTCGCGACCATATGCACCGACTGCTGCGTCGACATCCCGATTCCCGACGGGCTGCCGAACAGCATCACCGGTTCCTTGAACGCGTTCGCGTTACCGGTGCCGCCGCCCGCCGTGCGCCCGCCCGCCGCGCTGCCCGACTGGCTGTCCTGCGTCGCGTCCGTGAATGCACGCATCGTGTCCTGCGCGTCCTTCAGGCTCTCCGCCTGATGCTGCTCGCTCACGCCCGACATCGCCTCGACCAGGCTCTCGCCCGCCACGAGCTGCTGCTGCGCCTCCTTCACGTCGAGCGGCTGGCTGTTCGCCGCCTTCGGGTGCGTCGTCACGTACAGGCCCTGGCTCGCCCGCACCGCGCCATACGCATCCGAGCGCAGATCGAAACCGCTGCCCAGATACGACCCGCGCGCATTGCCGTTCTGGTCGATGATGTAGCCGAGATGCAGCAGGCTGTTCGCGCTGCTGCTCATCAGTTGCACGCGGTTCTGCCCGGTCGCGTCGTCCATCACGAGCTGGTTGTAGCCGCCGCCCGAATACTCCTTCGATCGATAGCCGGACAGAATCCCGTCGCTATGCCACTGCGGCTGGTTCGCGCCGTTGTACACGCGCCCCACGGCCAGCGGCCGGTCGCAGTCGCCGCCGACGTAGTCGATCAGCACTTCCTCGCCGATGCGCGGCACGTGCACACCGCCGTAGCCGCCGCCCGTATCCGACTGCACGACGCGCACCCAGCACGATGCGTTCTCGTTGCCCGGGTTCAGGCGATCCCACACGAACTGCACGCGAGTCCGGTTCAGCTCGTCGGTATAAACCTCCTCGCCCTGCGGCCCGACGACGATCGCCGTCTCGAGGTGCATCTCCGGCTTTTTATGCTCGAACGGGCTGCGATACGGCACGTTCACGCGCTGCGCTTCGACCTCGACGAGATAGAAGCCGACCGAGCCGTCGTCGTGCGGCACGCGAAACGCGGGGTCGGCACCGTAGCCCTCCTGCGCTTGCGTCAACGCTTCACGCAGGCTGTACGGAAAATCCGCGCTGCCGTTCGAAACGGGGAGGTTGTTCTCGATCCACCATTCGACGCCGATCGCCGCGAATTCGCGCTGGTCGGCCGGATCGCGATCGTGTTCGGGATGATCCGCCAGCGTGAAGCGCCGGCCGGCATCGATCGCACGCACGCCGCCCGCGCCGTGGAAGCGCTTCGCCTCCGACTCCCACTGCTCCATCCGGATCTTCGTCAGATGGTCGCCGCGCGTCTGGTCCAGATACGTGTACGCACCGGTGTATTCGTAGACTTCGAGCTGATCGGGCAATTCGCCCTGACCGGCCATCGTCGGCAGCGACGTGCCTTTCGGATTCGACGGCTGCGCGGGATTCTTGTAGTCGAACGTGCGCGTCGAACGCGTGACGCTCTGCAGCGTGCGCGTGCCCGACCATTGCGTGAACGCATCGGCTTCGCTCGCCGCCCCGCCACGATAGAAGCGCACGGTCTGCGGCGATAGCGGCGCGAACGCCTGCAGGTTGTCGGTCACCACGAGCGTGTGCGACTTGCCGTCGTCGGCCTGCTGCCACGCGCAGTAGAGCCCTTCGTCCTCCATCAGTCGATGGATGAAATGCCAGTCGGTGTCGTGCTGTCGCGTGTACGAGCGGTTCGGCAACGGCTTCGACAGCGCAAAGCGGAAATGGCCTTTCGCCTGCGGATGCTGGTTCAGCACGTCGCTGATGATCTGGTCGACGGTCGTATCGTTCCAGATCCGCTGGTCGCGACGGAACTTCAGGAAATGGGTGAAATCGGCGAACGTGAGCTGATAGGTCGTGAGCCCGCCGTCGGCGCCCAGACGGCGCGCGGTGTGCACGTAGCCGTTCATCGGCCGATAGCTGCGATCGCCTTGCTGAATCCACAACGTGACCGGCTGCGCGATCAGCTTTTTAAGCTCCAGATCGCTATCGGTCGACAGTACGTCCAGCGTGAATTCGTACGCGCGCCCGATACGTGAGCGGCCAACTGCCCGCTGCACGGTCAGGACGTTGCTCCCCAATGGCGTATCGAGCTTCAACAACCGGTCCTGCTGAAGCAATCCGCCGCGCAATGCGGCGATTGTGTTCTGCATGTTCATGGCTACGGCCTTTTCTTCTTTTGACGCGCCCTCGGATGGCGCAGCTTCATTTCGCTTGCGCGATTTTACAGGCAAAACTTTGCACGAATCCCTCCAAAGTAGCCTGATTCAAAAGCACATTTTCAAACGCGCCCGGAAGCCTGATAGATCGACCTCACTGACTGACCGCTCGTCGAAACCGACCCGCGCCGCAGCGATGCCCTTCCCCGTCCCATGAAATCGATTGCAATCAGGGCCAATTCGACTTCCGGCGCGGCGCGGTTGCGAGTAGTGTCTACGTGCCCGTCTGCCGGCCGCCGCCGGGTCCGACCGAGAGCCGGCGCTCACATCACGACACTGAACCCTGGAGATCTGCGATGAAACGTTCGAAGTTCCTGCTGTCGGGCCTGCTGCTCGCGTCGGCCCTCGGCTTCACGGCCGTCGCCGCGCACGCGGACGACCTGCTCGATTCCGTGAAGAAGGCCGGCGTGCTGCGCGTCGGCCTCGAAGGCACCTATCCGCCGTTCAACTCGCGCGGCACGTCCGGCCAGCTCGAGGGCTTCGACGTCGACGTCGCGAACGCGGTCGCCGGCAAGCTCGGCGTGAAGACGCAGTTCATCCCGACCGAATGGAGCGGTATCATCGCCGGGCTGCAGGCCGGCAAGTTCGACGTGATCGTCAATCAGGTCACGATCACGCCGCAGCGCAAGGAGGCGCTCGACTTCAGCGAGCCGTACACGTACTCGGCCGCGCAGCTGATCCAGCGCAAGGACGACACGCGCAACTTCAAGTCGCTCGACGACTTCAAGGGCAAGAAGCTCGGTGTGACGCTCGGCACCAACTACGATCAGATGGCGCGCACCGTGCCGGGCATCGAGGTGCAGACGTATCCGGGCGCGCCGGAGAAGCTGCGCGACCTCGCTGCGGGCCGGATCGAGGCGACGCTCGACGACCGCCTGATGCTGCCGTACATGATCAAGACGTCGAACCTGCCGCTGCGCGCGGGGGCGGTGCTGAACGGCGGCAAGCAGGAAATGGCGATCCCGTTCCGCAAGGGCAATCCGAAGTTCGAGAAGGCGATCAACGATGCGCTCGAGTCGCTGCGCAAGGACGGCACGCTGAAGAAGATCTCGACGCACTGGTTCGGCAGCGACGTGACGGTGCCGGTCGCGCAGTAAGCGGTTCGGCGCGTGTTCAATGCGTCACGTTTTCGCTGCGGCGAAGGCGTGACGCGCAGCTGTAGCGTTCGCCTCGCCTTCTTCCCTTCTTCCCCTTTTCCTTTTTCCGTCAGGCCGCCTCGTCGAAGCGGGAAAGCAGCATCTGGCCGATCGGCGTCAGCGCCGGACGCGCCGCTACCGCATTCACGCGGACCTGCGTATCGTCGACCAGCCGCTTTTCCACGAGCACGGCAAAGGCCGGGTTCGCGAGGTCGACACTGTCGGGCGCACGTGCAATGCGCAGCAGCATCGAGAATTCATGCGGGCTCAGCATGGTTCGTGTCTCCTGATCGCACGCGATGCAGTTTGATCGGCGTCGATCGCGTTTTCGAATGGAATGGATGCGAGGCAGCAGCCAATGCGCTGGCGGGAGCGAGAATCCCGGGTGAGCCTGCGCGACGCGGGCACGGCGTCGGACGCGGTCACGTACACCCCGATCGCGACAATGCTGCCGCGACGGGAGCGTGCAACGTTAGCGGCGCAGCGTGACGCGGGTGTGACGAGAAAAGGGGGATGGCGATGGTGCTCGCCGCCATCGCGGCGCGCGACTCCATGAACGAAAAAAGGGTTACGGAAAACTCCGTAACCCTTTTTCGGATTTGGTGCCGGCTGCAGGACTCGAACCCGCCACCTGATGATTACAAATCAACTGCTCTACCAGATGAGCTAAGCCGGCGTAGCGCGAGATTCTACCTCATTTCACGATCTTGAGGCGAGGTCTGCTGCCGCCTTTCGAGCCGTCGCCGTCGGTTTTCGGCGGTTCGTCGGCCCCTTCGGACGGTTCCTCGTTCGCGCCGCTGTCGGCGACCGGCGCCAACGGCGATACGGACTCGTCGCGCTGCGCGTCGTCGGCCGGCGCGGCGTCATCGTCGAACGCGCCCGAATCCTCGCCTTCGCCCGCGACCGCATCGACCTGGAATGCCATGCCCTGCCCGTTCTCGCGCGCATAGATCGCGAGCACGTTGGCCACCGGAATCTCGATCTTGTGCGCCTTCCCGGAGAACCGGGCCGTGAACTCGATCCACTCGTTGCCCATCTGCAACTGGCTCGTCGCCTCGAAGCTGATGTTGAGCACGATCTCGCCGTCACGCACGAACTGACGCGGCACGCGCGTCGAGTTGTCGACCCTCACCGCGATATGCGGCGTGTAACCGTTATCGGTGCACCACTCGTACAACGCGCGCAGCAGATAAGGCTTCGTTGAAATCTCTTGCATCACAATCCTCGAACCCGGAGCGGGCGCGCGGCACGCCGCGCCACCCGCTCCGTCATGCCTTCATTGCAACATTAACGACGCATGACCTTTTCGGACGGCGTCAGTGCTTCGATGTAGGCCGGACGGCTGAAGATCCGTTCGGCGTACTTCATCAGCGGCGCGGCGTTCTTCGACAGCTCGATGCCGTAGTGATCCAGGCGCCACAGCAGCGGTGCGATCGCGACGTCGAGCATCGAGAACTCTTCGCCGAGCATGTACTTGTTCTTCACGAAGATCGGCGCGAGCTGCGTCAGGCGATCGCGGATCGCGAGGCGTGCCTTCTCGTGATTCTTCTCCGCCGCCTTGCCCTTCTCGTTCTCGAGCGTGCTGACGTGGACGAACAGCTCCTTCTCGAAGTTGAGCAGGAACAGGCGCGCACGGGCGCGCTGCACCGGGTCGGCCGGCATCAGTTGCGGATGCGGGAAGCGCTCGTCGATGTACTCGTTGATGATGTTCGATTCGTACAGGATCAGGTCGCGCTCGACCAGGATCGGCACCTGACCGTACGGGTTCATCACCGAAATGTCTTCCGGCTTGTTGAACAGGTCGACGTCGCGGATTTCGAAGTCCATGCCCTTCTCGAACAGCACCAGCCGGCAACGCTGGGAGAACGGGCAAGTTGTGCCGGAATACAGAACCATCATATTTGCGTTTCCTCAAAAAAGCCGAGGGCCGGCACGCGGCGAAACCCCTTTCACGAGTTCCGCCTTGCGCCGGCCCCACGCCGGTCAGGCGTGTTTACTTGATATCTTTCCAGTACGCGGCATTCAGCCGCCAGGCCAGGAAAGTCAGGACACCGAGAAAGATCAGCACCCACACGCCGAGGCGCTTGCGGGTCTGCTGGGCCGGCTCGGACATCCATGTCATATAGGCCACCAGGTCGGCCACCGCAGCATCGTAGTCGGGCGACGAGAGCGTGCCCGGCGTGACCTGCTGGAAGCCGACGAGCACGTGGGCCTTCTCGCCCGTCTCCTCGTCCGTCTTGTCTTCGAATTTGGCAACGCGCTGCCCCTGCAGCTGCCACAACACATGGGGCATGCCGACGTTCTCGAACACCGCGTTGTTCCAGCCGGTCGGCCGCGTATCGTCGCGGTAGAAGCTCCGCAGATACGTGTACAGCCAGTCGCGGCCGCGCGCACGCTCCTCGACCGACAAGTCGGGCGGCGTGGTGCCGAGCCAGTTCTTCGCGTCGTCGGGCCGCATCGCGACGGACATCGTGTTCCCGACCTTGTCGGTCGTGAACAGGAGATTCGTTTCGATCTCCTTCTGGGATATGCCCAGATCCGTCAGACGGTTGTAGCGCATCAGGTTCGCGCTGTGGCAGTTCAGGCAATAGTTTACAAACAATTGCGCGCCGTGCTGAAGCGAAACGAGATTTTCCGTGTTATCGGGCGCCCGGTCGAGCGGAAAATTACCCTCCGCCCGCACGGCCGGCGCCGCCAGCAGCGCACAGGCGGTCGCCCCGATCAACGCGAGTGTCGAAAGCAGTTTCTTCATGTCGTTCTCTCCTCGCTCACGTTAATGGGGCTTGAAGCGCACCCGTTCCGGCGGCTGCTTGAACGTGCCAAGCGGCGTCCAGACGGGCATGCCGAGGAAGAACGCGAAGTAGATCAGCGCGCAGGCCTGCGCGATCAGCGTCGCCGCCGGCGACGGCGGCCGCGTGCCGAGGAACGCGAGGGTCAGGAACGCCGCGACGAAGATCCCGAGGAACACCTTGTGGAACAGCGGCCGGTAGCGGATCGACTTCACCGGGCTGCGGTCGAGCCACGGCAGGAAGAACAGCGAGATCACCGCCGAGCCCATCACGACGACGCCCCAGAACTTCGACTCCGTCAGGTACATGAACACGACGATCGCCGCAGCCAGCACCGGCAGCCCGACTTTCCACTTGCCGCGCGCACGGATCAGTGCGAGCACGCCGAGCAGCGCGATCACGATCATCAGCACGATCTTGAACGGATCGGTGGTCGCGCGCAGCATCGCGTAGAACGCGGTGAAGTACCAGACCGGCGCAATCTCGGGCGGCGTCTGCAGCGGGTTCGCCGGGACGAAGTTGTTCGCCTCGAGGAAGTAGCCGCCCATCTCCGGCGAGAAGAACACGATCAGCGCGAACACCATCAGGAACACGCATACGCCGAGGAAATCGTGCACCGAGTAGTACGGGTGGAACGGGATGCCGTCGAGCGGGACGCCGTTCTCGTCCTTCTTCGCCTTGATCTCGATGCCGTCCGGGTTGTTCGACCCGACTTCATGCAGCGCCACCAGGTGGGCGACCACGAGGCCGACCAGCACGAGCGGAATCGCGATCACGTGGAACGCGAAGAAGCGGTTCAGCGTGACGTCGGACACGACGTAGTCGCCGCGAATCCACAGCGACAGGTCCGGCCCGACGAACGGGATCGCCGAGAACAGGTTCACGATCACCTGCGCGCCCCAGAACGACATCTGGCCCCACGGCAGCAGGTAGCCGAAGAACGCCTCGGCCATCAGGCACAGGAAGATCGCGCAGCCGAAGATCCAGACGAGCTCGCGCGGCTTCCGGTACGACCCGTACAGCAGCCCGCGGAACATGTGGAGGTACACGACCACGAAGAACATCGATGCACCGGTCGAGTGCATGTAGCGGATCAGCCAGCCCCACGGCACCTCGCGCATGATGTACTCGACCGACGCGAACGCGAGCGTCGAGTCGGGCTTGTAGTTCATCGTCAGGAAGATGCCCGTGACGATCTGGTTGACGAGCACCAGCAGCGCGAGGGAGCCGAAGAAGTACCAGAAGTTGAAGTTCTTCGGCGCGTAGTACTCGGATACGTGCTTCTTCCAGGTGGACGTGAGCGGGAAGCGCTGGTCGATCCAGCCGGTGAAACCTGTGGTGGAGACTTCCTTGTTGTCGGCGGCCATCACGCTTCTCCTTTCTCGTCCTTGCCGATCACGAGGGTCGTCGCCGACGTGAACATGTAGGGCGGGATGTCGAGATTCTGAGGCGCCGGCTTGTTCTTGAACACACGGCCGGCGAGGTCGTAGGTCGAACCGTGGCACGGGCACAGGAAACCGCCCGGCCAGTCGTCCGGCAGGTTCGGCTGCGGACCCGGCGTGAAGCGTTGGCTAGGCGTGCAGCCGAGGTGCGTACACACGGCCATCACGACGAGAATGTTCTTGCGATCGGCCCGCGACCGATATTCGTTGGCGCAATACGCGGGCAACGGCATCGAATACGGGGATTTCGTGGCCGGATCGGCCACTTCCTTGTCGGCCTTGACCACGTCGGCCAGCATCGAATCGGTGCGATTCAGGATCCAGACGGGTTTGCCGCGCCACGGCACGGTGACCATTTCGCCGGGCTTCAGGCCGCTGATGTCGACCTCGACCGGTGCCCCGGCCGCTTTCGCTTTCGCGGACGGCGCAAGCGACGCCGCGAAAGGTATGACGGTGGCTACGCCTCCCACGCCACCTGCTACGGATGTCGCAATCAGCCAGGTACGGCGGCCGCTGTCGACGCGTTTCTCTTCCTTGTCTCGCATCACACGCCCCACTTCTGAGTTGGATTTTCCGTCACGACTTTCCATTCCGCCGCTAGTTTGCTCGAATGGAGTCGTCATTTACAAGGCCCGGAGATGAAAATCCCTTCGAAGTGTTTGATAGTTAAGGGTTATCCCCCACTACCGGAGCGATTAAATCATTTCGCTTTTAAGCGGATGCTACATTGCGAAATTTCGATGCGCCGCCGCAAATCCGTCGCTCAGACCGGGTTATGAATATCGATAAAAAGGTGTTCGAGATCGAATTCTTCCGACAAGTGGCGCCCAAGTGCCTGGATTCCGTAACGTTCGGTCGCATGGTGCCCTGCCGCAACGAACGCGACACCGCTCTCCGCCGCCGCGTGCGTGGTCGACTCGGACACCTCGCCGGTCAGGAATACGTCCGCGCCGGCGTCGATCGCCGCGTCGAAATAGCTCTGCGCGGCGCCCGTGCACCATGCGATGCGGCGCAGCTGCGTGTCCGGCTCGCCGAGCACGAGCGGTGTGCGGCCGAGCGTGCGCTCGACCTTCGCGACGAAGTGCTCGAGCGTGACGGGCATCGGCAGCGTCGCCATCCAGCCGAGATCGCCTTCGCCGAACCGCTGGTCGCCGATCAGGCCGAGCTTTTCGCCGAGCTGCGCGTTGTTGCCGAACTCGGGATGCGCATCGAGCGGCAGGTGGAACGCGAACAGGTTCAGGTCGTTCGCGAGCAGCAGCTTCAGGCGCTGGTACTTGCGGCCGGTGATCTGCGGCGCCTCGTTGCGCCAGAAATAGCCGTGGTGGACGAGCACGGCATCCGCCCCCCATTCGAGCGCGGCTTCGAGGAACGCGACCGACGCCGTCACGCCGGTGGCGATCTTCTCGATCTTGCGGCGTCCTTCGACCTGGAGGCCGTTCGGGCAATAGTCCTTGAAGCGCGCGGTTTCAAGGGTATTGTTCAAGTACAATTCAAGTTCGATCCGATCCATATAAACCTCTAATCCATTCAGATGCTTAGACGCTTCTGGCTGTTCTTCGCGCAGGCGGTGACCGTACTGCTCGCGCTGATGTTCATCGTCGTGACGCTCAAGCCGCAATGGCTGCAACGGCAAGGACAGCTCGGCAAGCAGCTCGCCACGCCGATCGTCGCGCTGCGGGAAGTCGCGCCGGGCATCGGCGGCGCACCGGCGACCACGTCGTACGCCGAAGCCGCGCAGAAGGCGATGCCGGCCGTCGTCAACGTGTTCTCCAGCAAGGACGGCTCGCTGCCGCCCGACCCGCGCGCGAAAGATCCGCTGTTCCGTTACTTCTTCGGCGACCGCAACGCCCGCAAGCAGCAGGACGAGCCGGCCGCCAACCTCGGCTCGGGCGTTATCGTGAGCCCTGAAGGTTACATTCTAACGAACCAGCACGTCGTGGACGGCGCCGACCAGATCGAAGTCGCGCTCGCCGACGGCCGCACGGCCACCGCGAAAGTGATCGGCAGCGATCCCGAAACCGATCTCGCGGTGCTGAAGATCAACATGACGAACCTGCCGACGATCACGCTCGGCCGCTCCGACCAGTCGCGCGTCGGCGACGTCGTGCTCGCGATCGGCAATCCGTTTGGCGTCGGCCAGACGGTCACGATGGGGATCATCAGCGCGCTCGGCCGCAACCACCTCGGCATCAACACGTTCGAGAACTTCATCCAGACCGATGCGCCGATCAACCCCGGCAACTCCGGCGGCGCGCTGGTCGACGTGAACGGCAACCTGCTCGGCATCAACACGGCGATCTACTCGCGCTCGGGCGGCTCGCTCGGCATCGGTTTCGCGATTCCCGTCTCGACCGCTCGCACGGTGCTCGAGAGCATCATCACGACGGGCTCGGTCACGCGCGGCTGGATCGGCGTCGAGCCGCAGGACGTCACGCCGGAAATCGCCGAGTCGTTCGGGCTGCAGCAGAAATCGGGCGCGATCGTCGCGGGCGTGCTGCAGGGCGGTCCGGCCGACAAGGCCGGCATCAAGCCGGGCGACATCCTGGTGAGCGTGAACGGCGACGAAATCACCGACACGACGAAGCTGCTGAACACCGTCGCGCAGATCAAGCCGGGCACGCCGACCAAGGTGCACGTCGTACGCAAGGGCAAGCAGTTCGACGTGAACGTCGTGATCGGCAAGCGCCCGCCGCCGCCGAAGCAGGCGCTCGACGAGCAGGACAACGATAGCGAATGAGGGTCGGCGGCCGGTGCGCCGCCTGCCGGTCGCGATGCGAGGCAACGCGACGCGGAAATGAAAAAGGGCAGCCATCGGCTGCCCTTTTGCTTTGCGTCTGACGATTCGTCGTTGGCGGGAAGGTAGTTTTCTCACGCACCGGCTGATGGACCAAACCGGGCCACTGCAGCCGGGGGGCCGGAAAGCCGCCCGGCGCCGCGTGCCGTCAGCCCGCGGCTTCGCCGTTCCCCGCCTCGCCTTCTTCGACCGGCTTCTTCGGCACGAAGAACCGCGCGGCCAGCAGCCCGATCTCGAACAGCACGACGAGCGGCAGCGCCAGCATCAGTTGCGAGAACACGTCCGGCGGCGTGACGACCGCCGCGACCACGAATGCGCCGACGATCACGTACGGCCGCATCTCCTTCAGCTTCTTCAGGGACAGCACGCCCATCCGGACGAGCAGCACGACGACGATCGGCACCTCGAACGTGACCCCGAACGCGATGAACATCCCCAGCACGAAGCTCAGGTAGTTGTCGATGTCGGTCGTCATCTCGGCCCCGAGCGGCGCGTTGTAGTGCGCCATCACGCGGAAGATCGTCGGGAACACGAGGAAATACGCGAACGCCATCCCGCACAGGAACAGGAAATAGCTGCTGCCGACGAGCGGCGCGACGAGCTTCTTCTCGTGCTGATACAGCCCCGGCGCGACGAACGCCCAGATCTGGTACAGCACGATCGGCAGCGCGATCACAAGCGCGACGAGCATCGTCACCTTCATCGGCACGAAGAACGAGCCGGTGACGTCGGTGACGATCATCTTGCCGTCTTTCGGCAGGTTGTCCATCAGCGGCCGCGCGAGCAGCTTGAAGATGTCCGGCGCCCAGTAGACGAGCCCGAGGAACACGACGATCACGGCCAGCCCCGCGCGAATGATGCGATCGCGAAGCTCGACGAGATGGGAAATGAAGGTTTCTTCCGGGGCGTCGCCCGGGTTCTGCTGGGGGTCGCTCACACCGGCCCTCGGTAGGATTGACGAGCGAGCATGCGCTCGACTCAGAAGAAGCGCGTCGGCCGGCGCAGGCTGGCCGGCTGATGGCGCGCGACACGTGCGGCGCCCGACTGCACGTGCGTGCGGCGGGTGGTCGCGTGCTTGTACCAGACAGGCGTCGCCGCCTGCTTGATGCGCCAGTTGCGACGCTTCGGCGCCAGCGCGGCCGAACTGCCGCGCCACGACGGCGCCGCGGGCGTATCGGAACCCGGGGAACCGACGGAACCGGCGTCGCCGGCAGCTCCGTCAAGACCGCCGACCGCGGAATGCCACGTGTCGTTCAGTTCCTTCTCGTGCTCGCGCAGGTTGTCGTGAATCGTCGTCTCGACATTGCGCGCGGCCGATTCGAAATCGGTCTTCATCGTCCGCAGCGCGTCGAGTTCGATTTCGCGCGAGACCTCCGCCTTCACGTCGTTGATGTACCGCTGCGCGCGGCCGAACAGCGCGCCTGCCGTGCGCGCGACGCGCGGCAGGCGCTCGGGGCCGAGCACCACGAGCGCGACGACGCCGATCAGCGCCATCTTCGAAAGACCGAGATCCAGCATCGCGAATGCCTGTCAGCGTGCCGGCGTTACGCCTTGTTCGAATCGGAACGCGTCGTTTCCTTCGCGTTGACGTCGACCGCGCCCGAACGCGGCAGTTGCTGCGCATCCGCCGGCGTTTCGCCTTCCTTCATGCCGTCCTTGAAACCCTTCACGGCGCTGCCGAGGTCGTTGCCGATGTTGCGCAGCTTCTTCGTACCAAAAACCAGCGCGACGATCAGCAGCACGATCAGCCAGTGCCAAATGCTCAATCCACCCATGATGAAACCTCTCCTCAACCACGCCGCGGGGCGGCGTAAATCGCCGGCGACGCGCCGGCTTCGACTATCGATGCGGGGAAACGCCCCGCTGCGTCAACCCATCCGCTGCCACGGGCGCGGGCCGGCCAGGATATGCGCGTGCAGGTGGTAGACCTCCTGCCCGCCGCCCGGGCCCGTGTTGATCACCGTGCGAAAACCGGTTTCGCCGCCCGTATACGCGACGCCGAGCTGATCGGCCAGACGTGCGACGAGCAGCATCAGCCGGCCGAGCATCGGCGCATCGGCCTCGCTCGCCGCCGACAGCGTCGGCAGGTGCCGGCGCGGAATCACGAGCACGTGCGTGTCGGCCGCCGGGCGGATGTCGCGGAACGCGACGAATTCGTCGTCCTCGTGCACCTTCGTGCTCGGGATCTCGCCTGCAGCGATCTTGCAGAACAGGCAATTCGGATCGTGACTCATGTTGCTCCTGCGAAACGCCCGCGCGCGCCGGTCAGAACCACGCCTGCGGATCGAGCGTCTTGTTGTCGTTCAGGTACAGCCAACCCTTGATGATACGGTACAGCGTCCAAATCCACGTGACAAACATAACGACGAACCCGATCGCGACGAACATCAGCGCGAACCCGATCACATAAGCGATCAGCGCGCGCCAGAACGTGCGGATCTGCCACTCGAAGTGATCGGCGTACGGCGTGCCGGCCACGTCGCCGCGCTTCACGTAGTTGATGATGATCGCGATGATGCCGGTGACGCCGCCCGTCAGCCAGTGAATCGCATAGAGGCCGTACAGCACGTGGGTCAGCGTGCGCAGCCCGTTCAGGCGTTCGGCCTCCGCTGCCCCCGACACCGCCGGCGTCGGGAACTGGTTCGACGTATCGTTCATGATGCTACCCCCGTTAGATGACAATTCTTACAGCTTACCCCACTGTTGCCACCGCGGCGGGGTCTGCGTGTCACCCGCCGTTTTCCTCGCGCTCGCGGCGCTTGCGCAGCGCTTTTTCCTCGATGCCCGACAAGCCTTCGCGACGCTCGAGCTCGGCGATCACGTCGGCCGGGCTCAGGTCGAAATGCGACAGCATCACGAGGCAGTGGAACCACAGGTCGGCCACCTCGCCGACCAGCGCGCTCGGCGCGCCGCCCTGGCGCACGTCCTTCGCGGCCAGCACGACTTCCGTCGCCTCTTCGCCGATCTTCTTCAGCACCGCGTCGTCGCCCTTGTGGAACAGGCGCGATACGTACGATTGATCGGGATCGCCGCCCTTGCGGCTGTCGATCACGGCCGCGAGGCGCAGCAGCGTGTCTTCGGTCGATTGCGTCATTTGTAGATGTGTTCGGGGTCTTTCAGCACCGGCTCGACCGCGACCCAGTCGCCGCCGTCCACCGTACCTTCGAATTTCTGGAAGAAGCACGAATGCCGGCCGGTGTGGCATGCGATGCCCGACACCTGCTCGACCTTCAGCAGCACGACGTCCTCGTCGCAATCGAGCCGCACTTCGTGCACGTGCTGCACGTGGCCCGACTCCTCGCCCTTGAACCACAGGCGCTTGCGCGAACGCGAATAGTAGACCGCGCGCTGCGTCTCGATCGTCTTCGCGAGCGCCTCGCGGTTCATCCACGCGAACATCAGCACGTCGTTCGTCGACGCTTCCTGCGCGATCACCGGCACGAGGCCGTTGTCGTCCCAGCGGACCTTGTCGAGCCACGCGGGCAGGGATTTCGTTTCGGTATTCATCACAGTCTCACCGGGATGCCCTGGTCGGACATGAAGCGCTTCGCCTCGCCGACCGTGTGCTCGCCGTAGTGGAAGATGCTGGCGGCCAGCACCGCGTCGGCGCGGCCGTCCTTGATGCCGTCGGCCAGATGCTGCAGCGAACCGACGCCGCCCGACGCAATCACCGGCACCGGCACAGCGTCCGACACGCCGCGCGTGAGCGCGAGGTCGAAGCCCGACTTCGTGCCGTCGCGGTCCATGCTCGTGAGCAGGATCTCGCCGGCGCCGAGCTCGGCCATCTTGCGCGCCCACTCGATCGCGTCGAGGCCCGTGTTCTTGCGGCCGCCGTGCGTGAACACTTCCCAGCGCGGCGTCTCGCCGTCGGCCGACACGCGCTTCGCGTCGATCGCGACGACGATGCACTGCGAGCCGTACTTGTCGGCCGCGTCGCGCACGAGCTGCGGGTTCGCGACCGCCGACGAATTCATGCTGACCTTGTCCGCGCCCGCGTTCAGCAGGCGCCGCACGTCCTCGACGGCGCGCACGCCGCCGCCGACGGTCAGCGGAATGAACACCTGCGACGCGACGGCTTCGATGATCGGCAGGATCAGGTCGCGCTGGTCGGACGTCGCGGTGATGTCGAGGAAGGTTAGTTCGTCGGCACCCTGGTCGTCGTAGCGGCGGGCGATTTCGACGGGGTCGCCGGCATCGCGCAGCTCGACGAAATTGACGCCCTTGACGACACGCCCGGCGGTCACGTCCAGGCAGGGGATGATGCGTTTAGCTAGAGCCATGATGTTGCGCCAAATGCCGCGCTGGGACGGCCGGTTGCGGAAGCCTCGCGCGAGGCTTCCGGTCGGGGCCGCCTGCGGGCAGCCCCGGCGAACGGGACGACCGCGGTTACGCGTTGTCGAGTTCGCCGTTCAGTTCGTCCGCGCGCTTCTGCGCGGCCGCGAAATCGAGATCGCCGGAGTAGATCGCACGGCCGCAGATCACGCCTTCGACGCCGTGCTCTTCCACTTCGCACAGGCTCTCGATGTCCGTGAGGTTCGACAGGCCGCCGCTGGCGATCACCGGGATGCCGACCGCCTGCGCGAGCTTCACGGTCGCGTCGATGTTGATGCCCTGCAGCATCCCGTCGCGGCCGATATCGGTGTAGACGATCGATTCGACGCCGTAGTCCTCGAACTTCTTCGCGAGATCGATCACCTCGTGGCCGGTCAGCTTGCTCCAGCCGTCGGTCGCGACCTTGCCGTCCTTCGCGTCCAGCCCGACGATGATGCTGCCGGAAAACGCGGTGCACGCGTCCTGCAGGAAGCCCGGGTTCTTCACGGCGGCGGTGCCGATGATCACGTAGGACAGGCCGGCGTCGAGATACTTCTCGATCGTCTCGAGGCTGCGGATGCCGCCGCCGAGCTGGACGGGAATTTCGTCGCCGACTTCGTCGAGGATCGCTTCGATCGCCTCGAGATTCTTCGGCTTGCCGGCGAATGCGCCGTTCAGGTCGACGAGATGGAGCCGCCGGGCGCCGAGATCGACCCACTTGCGGGCCATCGCCGCCGGGTCCTCGGAAAAAATCGTGGCCTGGTCCATATCGCCCTGTTTGAGGCGCACACACTGACCGTCTTTGAGGTCGATGGCCGGAATCAGCAACATAGCAATCGGGTGTCGTCGTGGAAAAAGAAAAGAATCCGGCGCGTACCGGCCAAACCGGTGCCGCGCCGTCTCGCTAGTTTAGTACAACTCTTTCGGCGCTTAAGCGTGAGAGCCCCGCACGACAGGCGCTTGCGCGCCGTCGACTGTGGCTCCCGCACCACGTTTACGGTTTCCAGTGTACGAAGTTGCGATACAGACGCAACCCGACCTCCGCGCTTTTCTCGGGGTGGAATTGGGTCGCGAAGAGATTGTCCCGCGCGACCGCGGACGTAAACGGCGCGCCGTAGGCCGTTTCGCCGACCGTATGCGCCGGGTTGTCCGGGCTCACGTAATAGCTGTGCACGAAGTAGAAATACGCGTCATCGGGCACGCCGTCCCACAGCGGGTGCGGCTGCGCCTGGCGCACGCGGTTCCAGCCCATCTGCGGCACCTTGAAGCGCGAGCCGTCGTCCTGCACGCGGCCGTCGAGTTCGAAGCGCACGACCTTGCCCGGCAACAGGCCGAGGCCCTTCGTGTCGCCTTCCGCACTCCAGTCGAACAGCATCTGCTCGCCGACGCACACGCCGAGCAGCGGCTTCGTGCGCGACGCCTCGATCACGGCCTCCTGCAGGCCCGATTCGCCGAGACAGCGCATGCAGTCGGGCATCGCGCCCTGGCCGGGCAGCACGACGCGGTCGGCCGCGCGAATCGCGGCCGGCGTGTCGACGATCGCCACGTCGGCGGCCGGTTCGGCCTTCTTGAGCGCCTGCGCGACCGAGCGCAGGTTGCCCATCCCATAATCCACAATCGCAATCGAAGTTTTCATCTCAGTGCAGGCAGTAGCGCCCTCAGTCCATTGACGATGAATTCCACCGCCAGCGCCGACAGCATCAGACCCATCAGCCGTGTGGCGATGTTGATGCCGGTGCGGCCGATCCAGTTCGCGATCGGCTCGGCGAGCCGCATCGCGACGAAACACAGAAAAGCCAGGACCGCGCCGATCGCGACCAGCCCGGCCCGTTCATACCAGTGATGCGCGCTCGCCGCATAGATGATCACCGTGCTGATCGAGCCGGGGCCCGTGAGCAGCGGAATCGCCAGCGGCACGACCGCGATGTTGTCCTTCAGCTCGGCTTCGTGGCGTTCCTCCGGCGTCGATCGCGTGTTGCCGATCTGCGCGTTCAGCATGTTGATCGCCATCAGCAGCATGATGATCCCGCCGCCCACTTCGAGCGACCCGACCGAAATGCCGAAGAAGTTGATGATCTGCTGCCCGAGCAGCGCGGTCACCGTCATCACGCAGAACACCGACACCGATGCGATCCGGATCGTGCGCCGCCGCTCGTCGTCCGTCTGCTGCGCCGTCAGGCTCAGGAAAAACGGCACCGCGCCGACCGGGTTGATCAGCGCGAGCAGCGAAATGAACGATTTGAGCAGATCCATCGCACGCCGGCGCGCCGCGCCGAAGCCGTGAGGTCGTCCTTGGCGTCGTCCGTTCGGAAGTTAGAGGCTGCCTTTCGTCGACGGAATCTGCCCCGCCGCCCGCTCGTCGAGCTCCACCGCCGCGCGCAGCGCCCGGCCGAAGGCCTTGAACACCGTCTCGAGCTGATGGTGCGCGTTGATTCCGCGCAGGTTGTCGATGTGCAGCGTGACGCCCGCGTGGTTCACGAACCCGCGGAAGAATTCGATCGACAGGTCGACGTCGAACGTGCCGATCCGCGCGCGCGTGAACGGCACGTGGAATTCGAGGCCCGGCCGGCCGGAGAAATCGATCACGACGCGCGACAGCGCCTCGTCGAGCGGCACGTACGAATGGCCGTAGCGGCGGATGCCCTTGCGGTCGCCGATCGCCTTCGCGACGGCCTGACCGAGCGTGATGCCGACATCCTCGACCGTGTGGTGATCGTCGATATGCGTGTCGCCATGCGCTTCGACCTCGAGATCGACCAGACCGTGTCGCGCGATCTGGTCGAGCATATGGTCGAGAAACGGCACGCCGGTGGCCAGCTTCTGCCGGCCGGTGCCGTCGAGATCGAGCTTCACACGGATCTGCGTTTCGCTGGTATTGCGAACGACTTCCGCCACACGCATGGCAATTCCTTGATTGAGTCTGATGTAAATGGGGATTGATCGTCGCGCGCCGCCGCGCCCTGGGCTCAACCGGGCAGCGCGAGTTTCAAGGCGGCCAGCAGGCGGGCGTTTTCGTCGGGAGAACCGACGGTCAGCCGCACGCATTCGGCCAGTAATGGATGCATTTTACTCACGTTTTTGACCAGCACCCGCTCGGTGAGCAGCGCGTCGAACACGGCTGCCGCGTCCGGCACGCGCACCAGCAGGAAATTGCCGGCGCTCGGGAACACCGTCGCGCCCGGCAGCGCGGCCACCGCCTGCGCGAGGCGGGTGCGTTCCGCGCGCAATTCGGCCGCCTGCGCGTCGAGCACGTCGAGGTGATCGAGCAGGAAATCGGCGGTCGCCTGGGTCAGCACGTTGATGTTGTACGGCGGGCGCACCTTGTCGAATTCGTTCAGCCACGCCGGCAAGCCGACGAGGTAGCCGAGGCGGATGCCCGCGAGGCCGAGCTTCGACACCGTGCGCATCACGACGACGTTGTCGAACTCGGCGGCGCGCGGCAGCCACGAACGCTCGGCGAACGGCTGGTACGCCTCGTCGATCACGATCAGGCTGTGCCGCGCGGCCGCGACGATCCGCTCGACGTCGGCATCGTCGTACAGCGTGCCGGTCGGGTTGTTCGGGTACGCGAGATAGACGATCGCCGGCCGGTGCTCGGCGATCGCCGCGAGCATCGCGTCGACGTCGAGCGTCAGGTCCGCCTTCAGCGGCACGCCGACGAATTCGAGCTGCGCGAACTTCGCCGAGAGTTCGTACATCACGAAGCCCGGCACCGGTGCGAGCACCTTCGCGCCCGGCTGCGCGCACGCGACCGAGATCATGCTGATGATTTCGTCGGAACCGTTGCCGAGCAGCACGTCGCAGCCGGCCGGCACGCGCATCGCGTGGCGCAGCTTGTCGAGCAGCGCGGCCGGGCGCGGCGCCGGGTAGCGGTTCAGCGCGACCTGCGCGAGCCGCTCGCCGAGCGCCGCGGCGAGCGGCGCCGGCAGCGGGTACGGGTTCTCCATCGCGTCGAGCTTCACGAACCCGCTCGCGTCCGGCACCGGATAGCTGGTCATCGCGAGCACGTCGCGGCGGATGATGTCTTGTGGCGTCGTCATGGTCTCAAGCCGGCGTGCGTCGCGCCGGCGTCAAATGGGTCGGCAAGGCGGCGGCTGCCGCCCTGCGCTCGTCTCCTGCCCCGCTCCGGGTGCCGCCGGTGCCGGCGCCTCGGCGCCCGCCCGGCCCCGCGCACGATGCGCGGTCAGCCCTTCATCCGGAACTCGGCGCTCCTCGCGTGCGCCTGCAGCCCTTCGCCGTAGGCGAGCTCGGATGCGATCTCGCCGAGCGTCTGCGCGCCTTCCGCGCTGACCTCGATCAGGCTCGAGCGCTTGATGAAGTCGTACACGCCGAGCGGCGACGAGAAACGCGCGGTGCGCGACGTCGGCAGCACGTGGTTCGGGCCCGCGCAGTAGTCGCCGAGGCTCTCGCTCGTATAGCGGCCGAGGAAGATCGCGCCCGCGTGGCGGATCTGCTGGCCCCATTGCTGCGGCTCCAGCGCCGAGATTTCGAGGTGTTCCGGCGCGATGTCGTTCGCGATCCGGCATGCCTCGGCCATGTCGCACACCTTGATCAGCGCGCCGCGGCCTTCGAGCGACGCGCGGATCACGTCCTGGCGCGGCATCGTCGGCAGCAGCTCGCCGATCGCCTTCTCGACGCGATCGAGGAATGCAGCGTCCGGGCACAGCAGGATCGACTGCGCGAGTTCGTCGTGCTCGGCCTGCGAGAACAGGTCCATCGCGACCCAGTTCGGATCGGTCGTCCCGTCGCACAGCACGAGGATTTCCGACGGCCCGGCGATCATGTCGATGCCGACCGTGCCGAACACGCGGCGCTTCGCCGACGCGACGTACGCGTTGCCGGGGCCGCAGATCTTGTCGACGGCCGGCACCGTCTCGGTGCCGTACGCGAGCGCGCCGACCGCCTGCGCGCCGCCGATCGTGAACACGCGATCGACGCCGCCGAGCAGCGCCGCCGCCAGCACGAGGTCGTTCTTCACGCCGTCCGGGGTCGGCACGACCATCACGATCTCGCCGACGCCCGCGACGCGCGCCGGAATCGCGTTCATCAGCACCGACGACGGATACGCGGCCTTGCCGCCCGGCACGTACAGGCCGACGCGGTCAAGCGGCGTGACCTTCTGGCCGAGCACCGTGCCGTCGCTTTCCGTGTACTGCCAGCTATGCGTGCCGCATTCGATCTTCTGCTTCTCGTGGTACGCGCGCACCCGCGCCGCGGCCGCTTCCAGCGCCGCGCGCGCCTTCGGCGCGAGGCCGTCGAGCGCCGTCTGCAGCGCGTCCTGCGGCAGTTCGAGCGCGGCGACGCTGTTCGCGCTCAGCCGGTCGAAACGGTTCGTGTACTCGAGCACCGCGGCGTCGCCGCGCGACTTCACGTCGGCGAGGATCTTCGCGACCGATTGCTCGATCGCTTCGTCTTCGCTCGCCTCGAACGCGAGCACGGCGCGCAGCGCGGCGCCGAAGCCTTCGTTCGTCGAATCGAGCTTGCGGATGGTGATGGACATGGGAGTTCCGTTACGGTGATGCGCTCAACCGCCATTCTGCGACGCGCGTTCGAACGCGTCGAGGATCGGCTTGAGCGCCGCGCGCTTCAGTTTCAGCGCGGCCTGGTTCACGACGAGGCGCGACGAGATCGCCATGATCTCCTCGACCTCGACCAGATTGTTCGCCTTCAGCGTGCCGCCCGAGCTGACGAGGTCGACGATCGCGTCGGCCAGCCCGACCAGCGGCGCGAGCTCCATCGAGCCGTACAGCTTGATCAGGTCGACGTGCACGCCCTTCGCGGCAAAGTGTTCGCGCGCCGTTTCGACGTATTTCGTCGCGACCCGCAGGCGCGCGCCCTGGCGCACCGCATTCGCGTAGTCGAAGCCGGCCGGCACGGCCACCGACATCCGGCAGCGCGCAATGTTCAGATCGATCGGCTGGTACAGGCCCGAGCCGCCGTGCTCGACCAGCACGTCCTTGCCGGCCACGCCGAAATCGGCCGCGCCGTATTCCACGTAGGTCGGCACGTCGCTCGCGCGCACGATGATCACGCGCAGGTTCGGATCGGTGGTCGGCAGGATCAGCTTGCGCGACGTTTCCGGGTCCTCGGCCACCTGCACGCCGGCGGCTGCCAACAGCGGCAGGGTTTCCTCGAAAATCCGGCCCTTCGACAGGGCGAGGGTCAGCGGCGCGGTCATGCTTGGCTCCCGGAAAGGCGGCGCACGTTCGCGCCGACGGCGGTCAGTTTGGCTTCCATGCGGTCGTAGCCGCGGTCCAGGTGATAGATGCGGTCGACGAGCGTTTCGCCGTCGGCGCGCAGACCGGCGATCACGAGGCTCGCCGACGCACGCAGGTCGGTCGCCATCACGTTCGCGCCGGACAGCTTGTCGACGCCGGTTACGAGCGCCGTGTTGCCGTCGATCGTGATGTTCGCGCCGAGCCGGTTCAGCTCCTGCACGTGCATGAAGCGGTTCTCGAAAATGGTTTCGACGACCTGCGCGGTGCCCGTCGCGACCGTATTGAGGGCCATGAACTGCGCCTGCATGTCGGTCGGGAACGCCGGATATTCCGACGTGCGGATCGTCACCGCCGACGGGCGGCGGTCCATCTTCACGCGCAGCCAGCTGTCGCCTTCCTCGATCGACACGCCGGCTTCGCGCAGCTTGTCGATCACCGCGTCGAGGATGTGCGGGCGCACGCCCGTCAGCATCACGTCGCCGCCGGCCGCCGCGACCGCGCACAGGAACGTGCCGGCCTCGATACGGTCGGGGATCACCGAATGACGCGCGCCGTGCAGCCGCTCGACGCCCTGGATCACGAGGCGATCGGTGCCGATGCCATCGATTTTCGCGCCCATCGCGACCAGCAAGTGTGCGAGATCGCTCACTTCCGGCTCGCGCGCGGCGTTTTCGATCACCGTCTCGCCGTCGGCGAGCGTCGCGGCCATCAGCAGGTTTTCGGTCCCCGTCACCGTGATCATGTCGGTCACGATGCGCGCGCCTTTCAGGCGCTTCGCGCGCGCTTCGATGAAGCCGTGCTCGATGCTGATCTCCGCGCCCATCGCCTGCAGGCCCTTGATGTGCTGGTCGACCGGTCGCGCGCCGATCGCGCAGCCGCCCGGCAGCGACACCTTCGCCTCGCCGAAGCGCGCGAGCAGCGGCCCGAGCACGAGGATCGACGCGCGCATCGTCTTCACGAGCTCGTACGGCGCGACGAGGTTGTCGACGCGCGACGCGTCGAGCTGCACGCGGCAGCCGTCGGTCTCGCTCTTCACCCCCATCTGGTTCAGCACCTTCAGCGTCGTGCGCACGTCCTTCAGGTTCGGCACGTTGTCGAGATCGACCGGATCGGCGGTGAGCAGCCCCGCGCACAGGATCGGCAGCGCGGCGTTCTTCGCGCCCGACACGACGATCTCGCCCGACAGGCGGTTACCGCCTTCGATCGCGAGCTTGTCCATCCCCTGTCCCTGCGATTCCCCGTTGGCGGCCGGGTGTGCCGTGGCGACGCTCTGGACGGCGTCGCGCTCGTTGACGGTGACTTGCACTCAGTGATTTCCGTTTATGCGTTCTGCCATTCGGCGGGCGTCAGCGTCTTCATGCTGAGCGCGTGAATTTCCTGCTTCATGCGATCGCCGAGCGCCGCATAGACGAGCTGGTGCCGCTGGATCGGCCGCTTGCCTTCGAAGGCCGCCGACACGATCGTCGCGAAGAAATGCTGGCCGTCGCCTTCGACTTCCAGATGCGTGCAGGCGAGACCGCCGGCGATGTATTGCTTGACCTGTTCGGGAGTCGGCAACATGGTGTAAGGCTCCTGTCGGCGCGCGCCGCCCCGGGGCGGCCGCGGGCTGTCGATATCAATGACGCAGTTTGTAGCCGGTCGCGAGCAGCCGCATCGCGATCAGCGCGAGCAGCACGAAGAAACCGGTGACGATCGCGAGGCTCGCGAACGGGTTGATGTCGGACGCGCCGAAGAACCCGAAACGGAAGCCGTCGATCATGTAGAAAAACGGGTTGAGACGCGACACTTCGCGCCACACGGGCGGCAGCGAATGCGTCGAATAGAACACGCCGGACAGGAACGTCAGCGGCATGATCAGGAAGTTCTGGAACGCGGCGAGCTGGTCGAACTTCTCGGCCCAGATCCCGGCGATCAGGCCGAGCGTGCCGAGGATCGCCGAGCCGAGCAGCGCGAACGCAATGATGAACAGCGGCGCCGCGAAGTGCATCGGGATAAACCAGATCGTCACGACGAACACGCCGGTGCCGACCGCGAGCCCCCGCACGACGGACGCGAGCACGTACGCGCCGAAGATGTCGCGGTACGACAGCGGCGGCAGCAGCATGAACACGAGGTTGCCGGTGATCTTCGACTGGATCAGCGACGACGAGCTGTTCGCGAACGCGTTCTGCAGCACGCTCATCATCACGAGGCCCGGCACGAGAAAGCTCACGTACTCGACGCCCGGATACACCTCGACGCGGCCCGACAGCGCGTGGCCGAAGATCGTCAGATACAGCAACGCCGTGACGATCGGCGCGAGCACCGTCTGGAACGACACCTTCCAGAAACGCAGCAGTTCCTTGTAGAACAGCGTGCGAAACCCGCTGCCCGGCACGGGCCGGGCCGTCCCCTCGGACGTCAGCGAACGCAGTTCGCGTGGGGAGTGTTGATTCATGCCAGACCCTCGATCACCTCGGCTCCGTTCATCACCTGGACGAACACATCCTCGAGGTCGGCCTTGCGGACCTCGATCTCGTCGAACGTGCAGCCGGCCGCGCGGCATTGCGCGAGGATGCGTTCGACCTCGTCGTAGCTCGCGAGGCGCAGCAGGTGCTCGCCCGGCGCGCGTGCGGCCGGGTCGGTCTCCAGCCCGCGCAGCTCGGCCGGCAGCGCGCCGGTCGCGAGCCGCAGGTACAGCTGCAGGCCCGCGAAGCGGCGCAGCAGCGCGTCGGTGCGATCCAGCGCGACGACTTCACCGCGGCGCAGCATCGCGATGCGGTCGCACAGCGACTCGGCTTCCTCGAGGTAATGGGTGGTCAGCACGATCGTGTGACCCTCGCGGTTCAGGCGCGAGATGAATTTCCACAGCGTCTGACGCAATTCGACGTCGACGCCGGCCGTGGGCTCGTCGAGCACGATCACGGGCGGCCGGTGCACGAGCGCCTGCGCGACCAGCACGCGGCGCTTCATCCCGCCCGACAGCGCGCGCATGTTCGCGTCGGCTTTCTCGGTGAGATCGAGATTGGCCATCACTTCATCGATCCAGTCGTCGTTGCGGCGCAGCCCGAAATAGCCGGACTGGATGCGCAGCGTCTCGCGCACGGTGAAGAACGGGTCGAAAACGAGTTCCTGCGGCACGACGCCGAGGGCGCGGCGCGCGTTGCGGAAGTCCTGGACGACGTCGTGACCGCGCACCGAGATGCTGCCTTCGTCGGCCCGGGCGAGCCCGGCGAGGATACTGATGAGCGTGGTCTTGCCTGCGCCGTTGGGGCCGAGCAGACCGAAAAACTCGCCTTCCTCGACCGACAGGCTGACGCCCTTGAGCGCCTGAAGCGACTTGTAGCGCTTCTTGACGTGACGGATTTCTATGGCTGACATGACTGTGCGCGACGCAAGGGCCGCGACGCCTATTCTGTGCTTGCTGCGAAAGAAAATGGGGGCCGGACGCCGATTGGCTGCCCCGCAAAACGCTTGATTATAGGGCAAACCGGCTGGTGGAGCCGGCGCCGACGGCGCGCGGCCTGAAGCGTGCGCGCGCCGGCTGGCGCGGCAGGCTTCGGTCGGACAGGGTCAATGTCGCCCGGTGCCTTCGATGAGTGCGTCGACGCCGTAGGCGCGCGCGAGGCTGGCGAGCTTCGGAGGGAGATTGAGGATGTCGAGGGCTGCGCCGCGCGCTTGGGCGGCACGTTGCCATGCGAGCAGCACGGCGAGCGCGGACGAGTCGAACTGCGTCAGCGCCGCGCAATCGACGGCGGTCGCGCCGGCGCCGATGCGCGCAAGACCGTCCGCGAGCGCGGACTTCGCGCTCGCGACGGTCAGCGAGGAGCCGGCTTCGAAGCCGCTCACGACGCCTGCTTGCCCGCGGCAAGTTCCTGGTTGCGCTGCGTCAGGAACTTGATCAGGCCGTCCACGCCGCTTTGCTGGATCTTCTCGTTGAACTGCTGCTGGTACGTCTGGATCAGCCATGCGCCGAGCACGTTCAGGTCATACACCTTCCAGCCGTTCGCCGTCTTGTACAGGCGGTAGTCGATCTGGACCGGCTGACCGTTGTTCAGCGCAACCGTCTTCACGACGACGTCGGTATCGGCCGGATCGGCGCGGAACGGCGGGTACTGGATCTGTTGGTCCGGCTTCAACTGCGCGAGCGCGCCCGAATACGTGCGAATCAGCAGCAGCTTGAACTGCTCCTGAACCTGCTGCTGCTGCTCGGCCGTCGCCGTGCGCCAGTTGCGGCCCATCGCGAGCTGCGTGGTGCGGCGGAAATCGGTGTACGGCAGGATGTCCTTGTTGACGATCGAGATGATGCGGTTGGTGTCGCCCTGCTTGATCGTCTGCTGCTTGACTTCGTCGAGCACCTGCTGGGTCGCCGTCTTGATCAGCGCTTGCGGGTTCGACTGGTCGACTTGCGCGTGAGCTGCGCTGCCGAACGAGAACAGCGCCGCGAAAACGGGGATCAGGAACAGTTTTTTCATCATAGTGGCCTGCATGAATGAGTCGATGCGAAGGTTGGAGCAGGTAGCTTACGCGCAAGTTCGCCTACGCTACCGACTGAATCGTTTCCGGCTGTAACGAATGTAAGTCCGTCAGTGCAGCCGGATGCTCGGGAACCGGAACCCGCCCGGCGACGGCGGCGCCACCTGCATCGCCGGCACGTTCGTTTCGCTGGCCGGGTTCGGCGCTTCGGCCGTGCCCGAGGCCGGCGCAGCCACCGCCGCGGCCGATGCGGGCGCCGGCGCCGCGCCGCCCACC
>NZ_BCPO01000013.1:0-64893 GCF_016586105.1 Burkholderia sp. E168m15 | reverse complement strand
CCGCCGTTCCGGCCGCGCCGGCTGCCGCCGGTGCCGCGCCGTCTTCCGGCAGATCGTACTTCGGCAGCGCGTCGTTGCTCGACGTCGCGGCGGCCTCGCCGCGCGCGTTGCTGATCAGCATCTGGCGACGCTGCAGGTACGCGTTGCGCACGAACGAATACTTGTCGAGCGCCGCGGCATCCAGCACGTCGCCCGCGCCGAGCAGGTTCGCGCGCGTGTTGACCAGGTTCACGCCGAACAGGCCCCAGCTCAGGCCGTCCGGCTTCACGTAGGTGAGCGGGTTGCCGACATAGTCGACGCCGAGCCCGGCCGTGTCGCGCAGCGTGCTCGGCCCGAGCAGCGGCAGCACGAGATACGGGCCCGACGGCACGCCGTAGCGGCCCATCGTGATCCCGAAGTCGGCCGTGTGTTTCGGCAGCTTCGCGATCGTCGCGACGTCGAACAGGCCGCCGACGCCGAACACCGTGTTGATCACGACGCGCATGATGTCGCCGACGCCGTCCGCGATCCGCAGCTGCACGATGTTGTTCGCCGCGATGTAGACGTCGCCGATGTTCGAGAAGAAGTTCGTCACGCTGTCGCGCACCGGCTGCGGCACCACGTACTGGTAGCCCTTCGCGACCGGCTTCAGCGCGTACGTATCGACCGTGTCGTTGAACTTGTACATCGACCGGTTGAAGCCTTCGAGCGGATCGCCCTTGGTCGGCGTCTGCACGGTCGCGCAGCCGCTCAACGCGGCGACTGCCGCCATCGCCAGCGCGGCGTGCCTGATGCGGATCGTGTGCATGGTCATTACCCTCTTGTTTTCTCTCGTGTGGTTATTGAGCCGCCGAGCCGGACGCGCCGGACACCGCCGACGCCGGTACCGCCACCGGGGCCGGCGCGGCCGGAACGGCCGACGCCCCGGCTGCCGGCTTCGCGCCGCCCGCATCCGCGGCTTTGCTGTACAGGAACTGGCCGATCAGGTTCTCGAGCACGATCGCCGACTGCGTCATCGTGATCGTATCGCCGGACTTCAGCATTTCGGTGTCGCCGCCCGGATCGAGGCCGATATATTGCTCGCCGAGCAGGCCCGACGTCAGGATCTTCGCCGACGAATCCTTCGGGAACGGGTACTGGCCGTCGACGTCGATCGTGACGACCGCCTGGTACGTGTTCGGGTCGAAGCCGATCGACTTCACGCGGCCGACCACGACGCCCGCGCTCTTCACGGCCGCGCGCGGCTTCAGCCCGCCGATATTGTCGAATTTCATCCTCACCGAGTAGGTCGGCTGAAACGACAGCGAGCTCATGTTGCCGACCTTCAGCGCCAGGAACAGCACCGCAAGGAAGCCCACCACCACGAACAGGCCGACCCAGAAGTCGAGAGCAGTCTTTTTCATCGTCATTCCAAAATTTGGCTTGGCTGAGGCTTAGCTGAACATCAGCGCAGTCAGCAGGAAATCGAGGCCGAGTACGGCGAGCGACGCGAACACAACCGTCTTGGTGGTCGCGCGCGACACGCCTTCGGGCGTGGGCTTCGCTTCATACCCCTGGTACAGCGCAATGAAGGTCACGGCGAAGCCGAACACGATGCTCTTGATCACGCCGTTGCCGACGTCGGCCCAGACCTGGACCCCGCCCTGCATCTGCGACCAGAACGCGCCCGGATCGACGCCGATCAGCACGACGCCGACGAAGTAACCGCCGAGCACGCCGACCGCGTTGAAGATCGCGGCCAGGAGCGGCATCGCGATGATGCCCGCCCACATGCGCGGCGCGATCACGTTCTTGATCGGGTCGACCGCCATCATCTCGAGCGCGGTGAGCTGCTCGCCGGCCTTCATCAGGCCGATCTCGGCCGTGAGCGACGTGCCCGCGCGGCCCGCGAACAGCAGCGCGGTGACGACCGGCCCCAGCTCGCGCACGAGCGACAGCGCGACCAGCAGGCCGAGCGCCTGCTCGGAACCATAGCGATTCAGCGTGTAATAGCCCTGCAGGCCGAGCACGAAGCCGACGAACAGCCCCGACACGGCAATGATCACGAACGAATAGTTGCCGAGGAAATGGATCTGCTTCGTGACCAGCCGCGGCCGGCGCAGCAGCGGAAAGAATTCCAGCACGAGGCGCACGAACAGGCGCGTGCCGTAGCCCGCGCGCTCGAGGCCGCCGATGACGTAACGTCCGATCGCGCTGATCATGCGCGCCCTCCGCCGAGCCCGAAATCCGCTGCGAGCGGCGGGCTCGTGTAATGAAATTTGAACGGGCCGTCCGGCGCGCCGTCGATGAACTGCCGCACGCTCGGATCGGTCGACGCGCGCAGCTCGTCGGGCGTGCCCTGCGCGAGCACGCCGCCATTGGCCAGAAAATACACGTAGTCGGCGATCGCGAACGATTCCGGCACGTCGTGCGTGACGAGGATCGACGTCGCGCCGAGCGCCTGGTTCAGCGTGCGGATCAGGTTCGCGGTGATGCCGAGCGAGATCGGATCGAGGCCCGCGAACGGCTCGTCGTACATGATGAGCTGCGGATCGAGCGCGATCGCACGCGCCAGCGCGATGCGGCGCGCCATCCCGCCCGATACTTCGGACGGCATCAGGTCGCGCGCGCCGCGCAGCCCGACCGCGTTGAGCTTCATCAGCACGAGGTCGCGGATCAGGTCTTCGGGCAGGTCGGTATGCTCGCGCAGCGCGAACGCGACGTTCTCGAACACCGACATGTCGGTAAACAGCGCGCCGAACTGGAACAGCATGCCCATCTTGCGGCGCAGCGCGTACAGGCCGTCGCGCGTTTGCGCGCCGACATCGGCGCCATCGAACAGCACCTGGCCGCGGCGCGCACGCACGAGGCCGCCGATCAGGCGCAGCACGGTGGTCTTGCCGCAACCCGAGCCGCCCATGACCGCGACGACCTGCCCGCGCCCGAAGCGCAGGTTCAGGTTGGACAGGACGAGGCGGTCGCCGTAGCCAAAGTCGACGTCGCGAAGTTCCAGCAGGGTCTCGGTAGGAGTGGGGCTCACGGAGCTGACAGTCCTTTTACGCAGAACGCCGAATTATAGGGCCTGCATTGGAATGATGTCGTGACGCCGTTCCGGGCCCTGCGGTCAATGATTGTCAAATTGTCCGGTAAAGCACTGCTGCAGTGCAATAAGCGCCGTCCGATAGTCGGCCGCGCCCGTGACCGCGCTGACCACCGCGACGCTGCCCACGCCCGTCGCCAGCACCGCCGGCAGCGTGTCGAGCCCCACCCCGCCGATCGCGACGAGCGGCGCGCGCGCGCCGGCGAAGCGCGCGTAGCGGGCAATCCGCGCGAGCCCCTGTGGCGGCGCGGCAACGGCCTTGGTGGCGGTCGCGTACACGGGGCCGAGCGCGAGGTAGCTCGGCCGCTCGTGCAGCGCCCGCAACATCTCGTAATAGCCGTGACTCGAAAGTCCGAGCCGCAGGCCCGTGCGCGCGATCGCGGCCAGATCGGCCGTTTCGAGATCCTCCTGACCGAGATGTACGCCGTACGCGCCTGCTTCTGCGGCGATCTCCCAGTGATCGTTGATGAACACGCGCGCATCGGGATAGCGGCGCCCGGCCGCGACCGCGCGCGCGATTTCTTGACGCAGTGTGTCCGGCGTCGCGTCTTTCACGCGCAATTGCACGGTTCGCGCGCCGCCGTCGAGCACGCGCTCCACCCATTCGGCGCTCGGCACGACCGGATAGAGGCCGAGCCGCGCGGGGCACGGCGCGAACGCCGGTTCCGGCGCGGGCGGCAGCCCGGCGACACGCGGGAATCGCGCGGCATCGACCGGCCATGCGTCGGCGGCGCGCGTCTCGTCGCCGTCGCGCCACGCCAGCGCGAGCACCAGCGCGTCGACCGGCGCGAAGCCGCAATCGAGGAACGCGGCAAGCGCCGCGATCCAGTCGTCCGCGAGCGGATGCGCGGCGTCGAGCGCGTAGCGCACGCCAGCCGCATGCAGCACGGCGCCCTGCTCGTCGAATTCGATCGCCACCGTATCGGGCGACGCAGGCCGCGACACGGCCGATGCGCGCGCCTGCGCGGCACGATCACCGGCCGACACGATCAGCACGTCGCCGTCGGCCGGCACGTCGGGCGCCGCCACGCAGAGCCGCCACGGCGCCGCGCCCTCGGGCCAGTCGCCGAGCCGCGCGCGAATCCGCTCGGCCGCTTCGGCCAGCTCGTCGGCCGGCGGCCAGAACGCATCGGCGAAGCGCGCCGCGCTCATGCGCCGCCTCCGTCCTGGTGCCAGAACGGCATCCCGACGACCGGCGTGCTCGCGTGCGCGGTGTCGCGCGCGTCCATCGGACCGGCGAGATACGCGGCGCGGCCCGCCTCGACGCCCTGCGCGAACGCTCTTGCCATGATTTCCGGGTGCGTGGCCTGCGACACCGCGGTATTCAGCAGCACGCCGTCGAAGCCCCATTCCATCACCTGGCACGCGTGCGACGGCACGCCGAGCCCCGCGTCGACGATCAGCGGCACGTCCGGCAACCGTTCGCGCAGCACGCGCAGCCCGTACGGATTCACGACGCCCTTGCCGGTGCCGATCGGCGCGCCCCACGGCATCAGCGCCTCGCAGCCGGCGTCGAGCAGGCGCCGGCCGATCACGAGATCCTCGGTGCAGTACGGCAGCACCTTGAAGCCGTCCTTGACCAGTTGCGCGGCGGCTTCGATCAGCCCTACCGGGTCGGGCTGCAGCGTGTAGTCGTCGCCGATCAGTTCGAGCTTGATCCAGTCGGTGTCGAAGACCTCGCGCGCCATGTGCGCGGTCGTCACGGCCTCGGCGACGGTCTGGCAACCGGCCGTATTCGGCAGCAGCGGCACTGCGTGGCGCTTGAGCAGGTCGAAGAAGCCGGCTTCGGCCGTGCCGCCCGTCATCTGCCGGCGCAGCGCGACCGTCACCATCCCGGGGCGCGACGCGGCGATCGAATCGGACAGCGATTGCAGCGACGGATAGCGCGACGTGCCGAGCAGCACGCGGCTTGCGAAGGTTTCGCCGTACAGCGTCAGCGCGTCGGCGGAGGGGTGGGACGTCATGTCGTTTTCCTGGAAGAGCGGGGACGAACCGGCGGCGCTCAGCCGCCCGCGACGGGGTGCACGACGTCGAGCCGGTCGCCCGCCGCGAGCGCGCGCGCCGCATGCTGCGTGCGCGCGACGAAGTTGCCGTTCAGCGCCACCGCGTACGGCGGACGCGCGCCGTACGCGGCCAGCGCGTCGGCCACGGTCGCGTCATCGGGCAACGTCAGGGTCTGTTGATTGATCTGGATATCCATGAGACTGGGTCGGATTCGGTCGGCGGCGCGCGTCAGGCTGGCTGGCGCGCGTCGTTGCGGTAATGGAGCAGCGTCGGCCAGCGGGCGGCGTCGCGCCATGCGGCGAACGCGTCGGCATCGCTGAGTGTGCCGCCGAGCGCGGCCTGCGCGAACACGACGGCCGCCTGCGCGACTTCCGGCGCGATCATGAAGCCGTGCCGGTACAGGCCGTTGACGGCGAGCGTCGCCGCGCCGTCCCAGATCACCGCCGGGCGGTGATCTGGCAGCGTCGGCCGACACTGCGCGTTGAGTTCGAGGATGCGCGCCTCGCCGAACGCCGGATGCACGGAAAACGCCGCGCTCAGCAGCTCGAGCGCGGAGCGCACGCTGACGGGCGACATGTCCTCGCCCTCCACCTCGGTCGCGCCGATCACATAGATATCGTCCTGTTTCGGGGCGATGTACAGCGGGTAGCGCGGATGCAGCAACCGCACGGGCCGGGTGAGCCCGATGCCAGGCGCATGCACGCGCGCGACTTCGCCGCGGATGCCGCGCAGCGCGGGCAGCGCGGATTTCGCGCCGAGCCCGCGGCAATCGATCGTGAAATGCGCGGCCGGCAGGTTCGCGTCGTCGACCGCCGCGTGCCAGTGCTGCGCGACGCCTCGTTCGGCCAGGCCCGCCGCGAGCGCGCGCAGCGCCTGGCGGTTGTCGAGCTGCCCTTCGCGCGGCAACATCAGCCCGCGCGCGAAGCGGCCCGCGAGCACGGGTTCCGCAGCGTCGACCTGCGCACCGGCGAGCGTCACGAAGCCGCCGTCGAGCAGCTCGGCCGGCGCGTTCGCGCGCACGCGCCGCTCGAACAGCGGCGCCTCCGCGCGGTCCGCGTGATGCCAGACGACGAGCGTGCCGTGATGCTGGAAGAAGACGGGTTCGGGCAGTTCCGCGAGCCACTGCGGCCAGCGCGCGAGCGATGCGGCACCCAGCTCGGTGATCAGCCGTTCCGCGCTGGCCGCTTCCGCGAGCGGCGCGAGCATCGCGGCCGCGACCCACGCGGCCGACTGCTCGCCGTCCGGGCCGCCGCGCTCGTAGAGCGCGACGCGATGCCCGTCGCCCGCGAGCCGCCACGCAATCAGGCGGCCGACGAGGCCGCCGCCGAGCACCGCGAAATCGGGTCGTGTATCCCGGACGTTCATCGCGCGCCCTCCGCGCGGTCACGCGCGACGAACGCCGACGCGCGCGCGCCGCCGCATGCGAACGCACGCGACATCGGGGCGGGAGCCCTGCAAAAGACTGAAGATTGTGCGGCCATCATTCCTTCCGTAACGCGCAATGCGCGTACCCAAAAGGACGAAACCGGCAGCAAAGGCCGGCCGGGCGGGACTCGGGCGCTGACCATGTGGGATGGCGGCCAGCGCGGCCCGGCGGGATCAGAAACTTCCCTCGCCGGTATTACCCGGATCGGGTGCGAAGGGTCTTTCTCAGCCTCGCCGCGCTACCCGGAACATCTGCCGGCCGCGCCACGAAGCACCCCTGTTTCGTCGTCGGCCATTAGACCATAAAAGCGGAAAGCGCCGCAAACTGTCCCCCTAGCGGCAAATTCGTCGGCGTGCCGCGCCGCTCTGGCACAATGCCCGCAGGCCGGCCGCGCGAGCGGCCGGTTGCCGCGTCACCGCCGGTTTTTAAGTGCCGTTTAAGACGCACGGGCGACCATCCGGACGCCCGCCGTCAGTCGGCGCCGCGCCCCGGCATGCCGTATCGCGGCGCGCGCCCGGTTTCGCCCGGCCCGCGCGCCGGCTCATCATCAGGAAGCACATGACCCAATCGATCGATCCCGTCCGCTCCGCCTCCGACGCGCCGCAGGACGAGCGCCCGGTATCCGCATGGAGCCTCATCAAGCCCTACTGGGTATCGTCCGAATGGAAAATCGCGTGGGGCCTGCTGGTCACGATCATCGCGATCAACCTCTGCGTGGTCTGGATCAACGTCCGGCTGAACAAGTGGAACGCGCAGTTCTACAACGCGCTGCAGTCGAAGGACGTCCACGACTTCCCGAACCTGCTGATGCAGTTCTCCGCGCTCGCCTTCGCGTTCATCATCCTCGCCGTGTACGGCCGCTACCTGCGGCAGATGCTCGGCTTCCGCTGGCGCCAGTGGCTCACCGACCGCTTCCTCGGCCAGTGGCTCGGCGATCGCGCGTTCTACCGGATCGAACGTGACCGTCTCGCCGACAACCCCGACCAGCGGATCACCGACGACCTCCAGTCGTTCGCGACCACGACGCTCGCGCTGTCGCTCGACCTGCTGTCGACGGTCGTTACGCTCGTGTCGTTCATCACGATCCTGTGGTCGCTCGCCGGCGCGCTGACGTTCACGCTCGGCGCGACGCCGATCGCGATTCCCGGCTACATGGTGTGGGCGGCCGCGCTGTACGCGGTGGTCGGCTCGCTGATCATCCAGAAGGTCGGCCATCCGCTCGTGTCGATCAACTACCAGCAGCAGCGCGTCGAGGCCGATTTCCGCTTCGGGCTGATCCGCGTGCGCGAGAACGCCGAGCAGATCGCGTTCTACGACGGCGAGAAGACCGAGGCCGGCAACGCGCAGACCCTCTTCACGCGCATCCGCGACAACTGGTGGCGCGTGATGAAGTACACGAAGCGGCTCACGTTCGTGCTGAGCTTCTACGGGCAGATCGCGATCATCTTCCCGCTCGTCGTCGCGGCGCCGCGCTACTTTGCCGGTGCGTTCTCGTTCGGCGTGCTGATGCAGATCTCGTCCGCGTTCGGCACCGTCAGCGACTCGTTCTCGTGGTTCATCAACAGCTACTCGACCCTCGTCGAATGGCGCGCCACCGTCAACCGTCTGCGCGAATTCAAGCGTGTGATGGGCACGTCGCACCTGAAGGAAAGCCTGTCGCCCGCGACCGAGCACGGCGGCATCAACCTGCACTACATCGACGCCGCGAAGCTGTCGACGTCGTCGCTCAAGCTCGCGCTGCCGAACGGCAACGCGCTCGCGAACATCGGCGACGTCACGATCGAGCCCGGCTCGCGCTGGCTCGTGATCGGCAAGTCGGGTTCCGGCAAGAGCACGTTCATGCGCGCGCTCGCGGGCCTCTGGCCGTTCGGCGACGGCGCGATCGACGCGCCGGTCGGCGCGCGGATGATGTTCGTGCCGCAAACCAGCTATTTGCCGATCGGCACGCTGAAGGCCGCGCTCACCTACCCGGCGACGCCCGACACCTTCAGCGACGAAGCGTGCCGCGATGCGCTGCGCGCGTGCCGCCTCGAGGATTACGTCGAGCGCCTCGACGAAACCGCGCACTGGACCCGCGTGCTGTCGCCGGGCGAACAGCAACGCCTGGCCGGCGCGCGCGTGCTGCTGCACAAGCCCGACTTCCTGTTCCTCGACGAAGCCACCAGCGCGCTCGACGCCGACAACGAAGCCCGCCTCTATCACCTGTTCGCCGAACGGCTGCCGAAGGCCGCGATCGTCAGCATCGCGCACCGCGAGTCGCTGGCCGCGTTCCACGTCGGCACGATCAACGTCGAGCGCGTGAGCAGCGACGACAAGGTCGCCGCGTGAACGCACGCGCCGCGCACCTCGAACGCATCGCGCTGATCACCGGCGCAGGCTCGGGGATCGGCGCGGCGCTCGCGCGGCGGCTCGCGGCGCCCGGCGTCGCGCTGGCGCTGCATGCGCGCGGCGCGGACGAGGCGGCACGATCGCGGCTCGCCGACGTCGCCCATGCGTGCACGACGGCCGGCGCCGAGTGCATCACGCTGACCGGCGATCTCGGCGAACCGGGTATCGCCGCCGCACTGGTCGATAGCACCGCGACGCGCTTCGGCGGGCTCGACCAGCTCGTCGCGAACGCCGGCTTCGCCGCGCGGCAATCCTTTTCCGAGCTCTCCGCGAACGCACTCGCGTCCGCCTTCGCGACGATGCCCGGGGCGTTCTCCGCGCTCGCGGGCCGCGCGCGGCCGCTGCTCGAAACGTCGGCCACGCCGCGGATCGTCGCGGTCAGTTCGTTCGTCGCGCACCGCTACCGCGCCGATGCACCGTTCGCGACGACCGCCGCCGCGAAGGCCGCGCTCGAATCG
This sequence comes from Burkholderia sp. E168m15, assembly GCF_016586105.1. Lineage (NCBI taxonomy): Bacteria > Pseudomonadati > Pseudomonadota > Betaproteobacteria > Burkholderiales > Burkholderiaceae > Burkholderia > Burkholderia sp. E168m15. Next base: position 55,559 of record NZ_BCPO01000013.1, on the reverse strand, counting down.
CTGGTGCGTAGCGCGGCCGCCGAATTCGCCGCGCACGGCATCACCGTCAATGCGGTCGCGCCGGGCTTCACGCGCAAGGACCACGGGCCGAGCGCCGGCAACGCCGCCGCGTGGGCGCAGGCCGAACAGGCGACGCCGCTCGGCCGCATCGCGGAACCCGACGACGTCGCCGCGCTGATCGCGTTCCTGCTGTCGGACGCGGCACGGCAGATCACCGGCCAGGTCATCCACGTCGACGGCGGCCTGACGCTCTGACGCGTCCTCCCTCCTGCCTGCTTTTCAGCACGAACCTGCATCCGCCTTTTTGGCATGCCGGAGCGCGCCCGTAAAATAACCGCGACGCGGTAGCGCGGGACGAGACAAGACGAGAGGGGGCGGCAAGCATGCAGGCATTCCAGTGGTTCAACGAATTGTCGACGCGCGAGCGCCGGACGCTGTACGCCGGATTCGGCGGCTATGCGGTCGATGCGTTCGACTTCATGATCTATTCGTTCCTGATCCCGACGCTGATCGCCACCTGGGGCATGACGAAGAGCGAGGCCGGGATGATCGCGACCAGTTCGCTGATCTCGTCGGCGATCGGCGGCTGGGTCGCCGGCATCCTCGCCGACCGCTATGGCCGCGTGCGCGTGTTGCAGTGGACGATCGCGACGTTCGCGCTGTTCACGTGCCTGTCCGGCTTCACGCATTCGTTCTGGCAGCTCCTTGCGACGCGCACGCTGCAGGGTTTCGGCTTCGGCGGCGAATGGTCGGTCGTGACGATCATGATGGCCGAGACGATCCGCTCGCCCGAGCATCGCGCGAAGGCCGTCGGCACCGTGCAGAGCAGCTGGTCGTTCGGCTGGGGCGCGGCCGCGATCCTCTACTGGGCGTTCTTCGCGCTGCTGCCGGAGCAGGTCGCGTGGCGCGCGTGCTTCTGGATCGGCATCGTGCCCGCCCTGTGGATTCTCTATATCCGCCGCAACGTCAGCGATCCGGACATCTATACGGCCACGCGCCGCGCCCGCGACGAAGGCCGCGTGTCGGGCCACTTCCTCGAGATCTTCTCGCCGCCGCACCTGCGCGCGACGCTGTTCGGCAGCGCGCTGTGCACCGGCATGCTCGGCGGCTACTACGCGATCACGACGTGGCTGCCCACCTATCTCAAGACTGTGCGCCACCTGTCGGTGTTCAACACGAGCGGCTATCTGGTCGTGCTGATCGTCGGCTCGTTCGTCGGCTACGTGGTCGGCGCGATCCTGTCCGACCGGCTCGGCCGCCGCGCGTCCTTCATCCTGTTCGCGGTCGGCTCGTTCTCGCTTGGCATGGCGTACACGATGCTGCCTATCACCGATACCGCGATGCTGCTGCTCGGCTTTCCGCTCGGCATCGTCGTGCAGGGCATCTTCGCGGGCGTCGGCGCGTATCTGTCGGAGCTGTATCCGGGCGCGATCCGCGGCTCGGGCCAGGGCTTCTGCTACAACCTCGGCCGCGGGCTCGGTTCGTTCTTTCCGATCCTCGTCGGCGCGCTGTCGCAATCGATGTCGCTCGTGAAGGCGATCGGCCTCGTCGCGGGCGGCGGCTATCTGCTGGTGATCGTCGCGGCGCTCGTGCTGCCGGAAACGCGTGGCAAGTCGCTCGCGGACGATCCGGCCGTCGCGTCGTGAGCCACCGCTTCGTACCAGATACCCCATGCACGTGATCGTTCTCGGCGCCGGCGTGATCGGCGTCACCACCGCCTGGCACCTGCGCGAAGCAGGCTGCGACGTCACCGTGATCGAACGCGAGGCCGATGTCGCGCAGGCGACGAGCCTCGGCAACGCAGGCGTGATCGCGCCGGGCTACGTGACGCCGTGGGCCGCGCCCGGGATGCCCGGCAAGATCCTCAAATACCTGTTCAAGCCCGCGTCGCCGCTGATCTTCCGGCCGACGCTCGACGCCGCGCAGTGGCGCTGGATCGCGCGCTGGCTGCGCGAATGCGAATTCGAGCGGTTTCGCGTGAACAAGCAGCGGATGCAGCGCATCGCGTATTACAGCCGCGCGTGCCTGCATGCGTTTCGCGAGCGTTATTCCTTCGACTACGGCGCGAGCCGCGGCTATCTGCAACTGCTGCGCGGCGCGTTCGACGTCGACATGGTGCAGCCCGCGCTGAAGGTGCTGCGCGATGCCGGCATCGCGTTTCGCGAACTCGACGCGGCCGGCTGCACCGCGATCGAACCGGGCCTGCGCTGGGCGCGGCAGGCGCCCGTCGGCGGCATCTACCTGCCCGACGACGAAGCCGGCGACTGCGCGCGCTTCACCCGCGAACTGCGGGCACTGTGCGAAGCGAACGGCGTGGCATTCCGCTTCAACACCGAACTGCGCGCACTCGATGTCGCGGGCGGAAAAGCGCGCGGCGTCCACGTCGTCGCCGTGGGCGGAAACCACGAAGGCAACGGTAGCGGCGGCGCGCGACACGGCACGACACTCGCCGCCGACGCGATCGTCGTCGCGCTCGGCGTCGACAGCGCCGGCCTGTTGCGACCGTACGGCATCGACGTGCCGCTGTATCCGGTGAAAGGCTACTCGGCCACGCTCGCGGTCGTCGACGACGAAAAGGCGCCCTGCGCCGCGCTGATGGACGAATCGCTGAAGACCGCGATCACGCGCTTCGGCCCGACGCTGCGCGTCGCCGGCACCGCGGAGCTCGGCAATCGCCACGCGGCGTTGCGGCAACAGGCGCTCGACACGCTGATGAAGGTGCTCGACGACTGGTTCCCGCACGCGGCCGATCGCACGTCGGCGCGCTTCTGGGTCGGCCGCCGGCCGATGACGCCAGACGGGCCGCCGCTGCTCGGCGCGAGCGGGATCGACGGCCTCTGGCTCAACGTCGGCCACGGCTCGACGGGCTGGGCGATGTCGATGGGTTCGGGAAAGGTGGTCGCGGATCTCGTCACCGGACGCACGCCGGAGATCGATCTGGCGGGGCTGACGCTCGCGCGGTACGGCAGGTAGGCATGTTCGCGCCAATCACGACGAGCGACGCCGCCATGCGGGCGGGAAGGCACGTTGCACTAGCTGGAAAAATTCATTCGTGGGGCCGCTCCTCAGCGCCGACGCTGTCGTCCGCGCGTGCAATCGGCGCCGATACGATCGGCCGATGCGACACGCCCTCCTGCGACAGCCGGCTTTCGAACAGCGTCAGCGCTTCGACGCGCACCTCGACGGGCCGCCCCGGCGCGCCGCCGTGCGCGGGCTGGCCGATCGCATCGTGCGGCAGCCGCGCGAGCGTCACGTGCGGCCGGAACGGCCGCCGGTCGGCCGGCACGCCGAGTTCGCGCAACAGCGCCGCCAGCCCCGCATTCAGCGCGACGCAAGCGGCATCGGCCGCGAGCTCCGCGACGATCAGCCGCGCACGCGGCAGGCTCGGCCACCACGCGATCCGCTCGACCGGCAACGACGGCAACGCATGCGCGGCCGCGAGCGCGGGCAGGTGCGCGGCCAGCGCGTCGCACCGCTCCCGCTCGATTGCGCCGATGAACGCGAGCGTCATGTGCAGTTGCGCGGGCAGCGTACGCCGCGCCCCGCGGGTAACCGGCAACGCGTGCAGCGCGTCGCGCGATGCCGCATCGGGCATCAGCGCGACGAACGCACGGAGCCGGTCGCCGTTCATGATTCGCTCGCGGCGGCCCGCGGCGCGTTCGATGCGCCAGCGGAAGCAACCGGACGCTGCGGCAGCGGGCCATGCTCGCCCCACACGTCGGCCGGCAGCACGCGTGCGAGTTCGGGGATCGTGTTGCGCGTGAACACCGGATCGGCGACGCCGGCCGCGCGCTGGCGGCGATAATCGGCCCAGGCGGCGTGCGCGTACTTGCCGAGCGCGAGGATCGCGATCAGGTTGATGATCGCCATCAGGCCCATGCTCGTATCGGCCATCGCCCACACGAGCGGCAGTTGCCCGACGCTGCCGAACATCACCATGCCGAGCACGGCGATGCGGAACAGCGGCAGCACGCCGCGCCGCTTCGTGATGAATTCGACGTTGCCTTCCGCATACGCGTAGTTGCCGATCACCGACGAGAACGCGAGGAAGAAGATCGCGACGGCCATGTAGATGCCGCCCCAGTCGCCGACGTGGCTCGAAATCGCGCGCTGCGTGAGCGCCGCGCCCTCCATCCCGGTGCCGAGTTCGTACTGGCCCGACAGCAGGATCACGAACGCGGTCGCACTGCAGATCACGATCGTGTCGACGAACACGCCGAGCATCTGGATCAGCCCCTGCGTGACGGGGTGGCGCGTGCTGGCGGTCGCGGCCGCGTTCGGCGCGCTGCCCATCCCCGCCTCGTTCGAGAACAGCCCGCGCTTCACGCCGATCGCGATCGCCTGGCTGACCGCATAGCCGGTCAGGCCGCCGGCCGCCTGCTCGAGGCCGAACGCGCTCTTCACGATCAACGCGATCACGCCGGGCACCAGCGTGATGTGCGTCGCGACCGCGTAGACCGCGAGCGCGAGGTAGCCGATCGCCATCAGCGGCACGATCACCTGCGCGACCGTCGCGATGCGGCGGATGCCGCCGAAGATGATCGGCGCGGAAAGCAGCACGAGACCGAGGCCGACCGTCTCGCGACGCCAGCCGAACGACGTATGGAACGCATCGGCGATCGCGTTGGCCTGCACCGCGTTGAACACGAAGCCGAACGCGAGGATCAGCGACAGCGAGAACAGCACGCCGAAGCCGCACGAGCGCAGCCCCGTCTGGATGTAGTACGCGGGGCCGCCGCGATAGCTGCCGTCCGGGTGCGACACCTTGAAGATCTGCGCGAGCGTCGCCTCGACGAACGCGGACGACATCCCGACGAGCGCGGTCATCCACATCCAGAAGATCGCGCCCGGGCCGCCGACCGTCAGCGCCACCGCGACGCCGGCGATGTTGCCGGTGCCGACGCGGCTCGCGAGCCCGGTCGCGAACGCCTGGAACGACGAGATGCTGCCCGGCTCGCCCTTGCTGCCGACCAGCTTCATGCTGAGGAACAGCGCCTTCAGCTGGATCATCCGGAACCGCAACGTGAACCACGCGCCGGCGCCCAGCAGCAGCGCGATCAGCACGTAGTTCCACAGCACGCCGTTGACGGCTTCGATCAGCCCTTGCACGAATGCTTCCATCCAGAGTCCTTGTAAATTACGTCAGTCATGTGCGGCGACCGCGAACGCGGCCCGAGGGGCGACATGATATGACAGTTCTCAAGGATTATTACAAAACGAAAGGATTTGAGATGACGAGAAATCGGAGCCGGATGTCATCAGGTTAGACGACGCTTCGCGAAAATGCGGCATGGAGACGCGACGTCCTCCACTCAGGGCTACCGGCTCGCGCGCGTCCGGGGTGAAAATCCGGTGGCCGAAATACCCGCCCGGATTACCCCTCACGTTGCTCATCCCACCTCGAGCGCACCATGATTTCCAGAGTCATACGCGGATCGCTCCAGCTGGTTCTCTGGCTAGTGATCGCAACGATCTGCACTTACGCATTGCTGTTCATCGTCGTCGCGACATCCCGATATGAGCGGACCGAAGGCAGTTGCCCCGACATGTCTGTCGACGCGCTACGAAAAAATGTCCAGGCCCGTCTTCTCGAAGAGCATGGAATACCGCCGGACAGCATCCGGTTCGACGGCGCGCCGCAGTATCACGCATGGAAGCTGGGTGTGTGGGAATTCCCGCTGCGCGTCGACGAAACCCGATACACCGCGATGATTGATTGCAACGGGCAGCTTGCAAGCTACGGGCAAACCATCGATCCGTTGGGCGCCGCAACCGAACAAGCTCGCGCTCGCTCGCAGCCTCAAAAATAAAAAAACCGGGCGCCCTTTCGGACGCCCGGCTTCCATCGAAACCCGCTCGCGCGCTTCAGCTCAGCGCGGCAGTTCCGAATGCCCCATCAGGTACGCGTCGACCGAGCGCGCGCACTGGCGGCCTTCGCGGATCGCCCACACCACGAGCGACTGGCCGCGACGCATGTCGCCTGCCGCGAACACCTTGTCGACCGACGTGTAGTACGAACGATCGCCTTCGGTCGCCGCACGCGCATTGCCGCGCGCATCCTTCGCGACGCCGAACGCGTCGAGCACCGGCGCGGCCGGCTGCGTGAAGCCCATCGCGAGCAGCACGAGATCGGCCTTCATCTCGAACTCGGAACCCGGCACTTCCTGCATCTTGCCGTCCTTCCACTCGACGCGCACCGCGATCAGCTTCTCGACCTTGCCGTTCTTGCCTTCGAGACGCTTCGTCGCGACCGCCCAGTCACGCTCGCAACCCTCGTCGTGCGACGACGACGTGCGCAGCTTGATCGGCCAGTACGGCCACACGAGCGGCTTGTTTTCCTCTTCCGGCGGCTGCGGCAGCAGCTCGAACTGCGTGACGTGCTTCGCGCCGTGACGGTTCGACGTGCCGACGCAGTCCGAACCCGTATCGCCGCCACCGATCACGATCACGTGCTTGCCCTTCGCGAGCAGCTGGTCGGTCAGCTTGTCGCCCGCGTTCACGCGGTTCTGCTGCGGCAGGAAGTCCATCGCGAAATGGACGCCCGCGAGTTCGCGGCCCGGCACCGGCAGGTCGCGCGGCGTTTCCGAACCACCGGCGATCACGACCGCGTCGAATTCTTCCTTCAGCGTGTCCGGCGAAATGGTTTCCTTCGCGAGGCTGCCGATCGACTCGGGCAGCGGCTCCTTGCCGATGAACACGCTGGTGCGGAACGTCACGCCTTCCGCTTCCATCTGGCGCATGCGGCGGTCGATCAGCCACTTCTCGAGCTTGAAGTCGGGAATCCCGTAACGCAGCAGGCCGCCGATGCGGTCGTTCTTCTCGAACACCGTCACGTCGTGGCCCGCGCGCGCGAGCTGCTGCGCGGCGGCGAGGCCCGCGGGGCCCGAACCGACGACCGCGACCTTCTTGCCCGTCTTGTGTTCGGCCGGCAGCGGCTTGACCCAGCCTTCGCCCCAAGCCTTGTCGATGATCGCGTGCTCGATCGACTTGATGCCGACCGGATCGTCGTTGATCCCGAGCGTGCACGCCGCTTCGCACGGCGCCGGGCAGATGCGGCCCGTGAATTCCGGGAAGTTGTTGGTCGAGTGCAGGACTTCGATCGCCTGCTGCCAGTCCTGGCGGTAAACGAGATCGTTGAAGTCCGGGATGATGTTGTTGACCGGGCAGCCGTTGTTGCAGAACGGGATGCCGCAATCCATGCAGCGCGCGCCCTGGATCTTCGCGTCCGCGTCGGTCAGTGCCGCGACGAATTCCTTGTAGTGCTTCACGCGCGTGAGCGGTGCTTCGTACGCCTCGTGGCGGCGTTCGAACTCCAGAAAACCGGTTGCCTTGCCCATAAGGTGCTCTTCTGTTCGGTGTATCGGGTGGGGGAGCCGCGCGCGGCCGTCAGGCGCGCGCGGCATTCGCTATGTCGTTCGTCGCTCAGGCGGCCAGCACTTCCTTCGCCGCCTTCTTCGCACCGATCTCGCCCAGCGCGCGCTTGTATTCGTGCGGGAACACCTTCACGAACTGGCGGCGCGCCGCGTCCCAGTTTTCCAGCAGCGACTTCGCGCGCGGCGAACCCGTGAACTGGAAATGACGCTCGACGAGCCCCTTGAGCAGCGCTTCGTCCGTCGTGCCTTCGTGCCAGAGCGCGCGGTCGACCGTGCGTTCCTGCTCGGCCTGCTGCAGCACCGGCTCGAGCGCGACCATCGACTTGTTGCACTTCGCCGCGAACGTGCCTTCCGGATCGTAGATGTACGCGAGGCCGCCCGACATGCCGGCCGCGAAGTTGCGCCCCGTCTCGCCGAGCACGACGACCGTGCCGCCCGTCATGTATTCGCAGCCGTGGTCGCCCGTGCCTTCGACGACCGCCGTCGCGCCCGAGTTGCGCACGCAGAAGCGCTCGCCGGCCACGCCGCGGAAGAACGCTTCGCCTTCGATCGCGCCGTACATCACCGTGTTGCCGCAGATGATGTTTTCCTCGGACTTGCCGCGGAAGTCGTTGGTCGGACGGATAATGATCCGGCCGCCCGACAGGCCCTTGCCGACGTAGTCGTTGCCGTCGCCGACGAGGTCGAGCGTCACGCCCTTCGCGAGGAACGCGCCGAAGCTCTGGCCGGCCGTGCCCTTCAGCTGGATGTGCACCGCGTCGTCGGCCAGGCCGTCGTGGCCGTGCTTCTTCGCGATCACGCCCGACAGCATCGCGCCGACCGTCCGGTTCACGTTGCGCACCGGCTGGATGAACGACACATGCTCGCCGTTCTCGATCGCGGCCTTCGCCTTCTCGATCAGCACGTGGTCGAGCGCGCGCTCGAGGCCGTGATCCTGCACGTCGACGTGGCGCGGCGCGACGTCCTCGCACTCTTCCGGCTGGTAGAACACGCGCGAGAAGTCGAGGCCCTTCGCCTTCCAGTGCTCGATGCCCTTGCGCGTATCGAGCAGGTCGGCGCGGCCGATCAGGTCGTCGAACTTCGCGACGCCGAGCTGCGCCATGATCTCGCGCACTTCCTCGGCGACGAAGAAGAAGTAGTTCACGACGTGCTCGGGCTGGCCCTTGAACTTCGCACGCAGCACCGGGTCCTGCGTCGCGACGCCGACCGGGCACGTGTTCAGGTGGCACTTGCGCATCATGATGCAGCCCTCGACGACGAGCGGCGCCGTCGCGAAGCCGAATTCGTCCGCGCCGAGCAGCGCGCCGATCACGACGTCGCGGCCCGTCTTCATCTGGCCGTCGGCCTGCACGCGAATGCGGCCGCGCAGGCGGTTCAGCACCAGCGTCTGCTGCGTTTCGGCCAGGCCAAGCTCCCACGGCGTGCCGGCATGCTTGACCGACGACAGCGGCGACGCGCCCGTGCCGCCGTCATGGCCGGCGATCACGACGTGATCGGCCTTCGCCTTCGCGACACCGGCCGCAACCGTGCCCACGCCCACTTCCGACACGAGCTTCACGGAGATGCTCGCGCTCGGGTTCACGTTCTTCAGGTCGTGGATCAGCTGCGCCAGATCCTCGATCGAGTAGATGTCGTGGTGCGGCGGCGGCGAGATCAGGCCGACGCCCGGCACCGAGTAACGCAGCTTGCCGATGTATTCCGACACCTTGTGGCCCGGCAGCTGGCCGCCTTCGCCCGGCTTCGCGCCCTGCGCCATCTTGATCTGGATCTGGTCGGCCGACGCCAGGTACTCGGCGGTGACGCCGAAGCGGCCCGATGCGACCTGCTTGATCTTCGAGCGCAGCGAATCGCCGTCCTTCAGCGGAATGTCGCTGACGATCTCGTCGCCGATCACCGACTTCAGCGTCTCGCCCGCCTTGATCGGAATGCCGCGCAGTTCGTTGCGATAGCGCTTCTGGTCCTCGCCGCCTTCGCCGGTGTTCGACTTGCCGCCGATCCGGTTCATCGCGACCGCGAGCGTCGCGTGCGCTTCGGTGCTGATCGAACCGAGCGACATCGCGCCGGTCGCGAAGCGCTTGACGATCTCCTTCGCCGGCTCGACGTCGTCGATCGGGATCGCCTTGGTCGGCTCGACCTTGAACTCGAACAGGCCGCGGAACGTCATGTGACGCTTGGTCTGGTCGTTGATCAGGTGCGCGTATTCCTTGTACGTCTGGTACGAGTTGCTGCGCGTCGCGTGCTGCAGCTTCGCGATCGAATCCGGCGTCCACATGTGGTCTTCGCCGCGCACGCGGTACGCGTACTCGCCGCCCGCGTCGAGCATGTCGCGCAGGACCGGGCTGTCGCCGAACGCATCGCGGTGCAGACGGATCGCCTCTTCCGCGACTTCGAACAGGCCGATGCCGCCGACCTTCGACGCCGTGCCCTTGAAGTACTTCTCGACGAGGTCGCTCGACAGGCCGAGCGCTTCGAAGATCTGCGCGCCCGTGTACGACATGTACGTCGAGATGCCCATCTTCGACATCACCTTCTGCAGGCCCTTGCCGACCGCCTTCGTGAAGTTGTAGACGGCCTTCTCCGGCGACAGGTCGCCCGGCAGGCCTTCGGCCATCTTCGCGAGCGTTTCCATCGCGAGGTACGGGTGCACGGCTTCCGCGCCGTAGCCCGCGAGCAGCGCGAAGTGGTGCGTTTCACGCGCGGAGCCCGTCTCGACGACGAGGCCCGTGCTCGTGCGCAGCCCTTGCTGGACGAGGTGCGTGTGGATCGCCGACGTGGCGAGCAGCGCCGGAATCGCGACGTGCTCGGCGTCGGTCTTGCGGTCCGACACGATCAGCATGTTGTAGCCCGACTTCACCGCGTCGACGGCTTCCGCGCACAGCGACGCGAGGCGCGCCTCGATGCCTTCCTTGCCCCACGCGACCGGGTAGCAGATGTTCAGCTCGTACGCGCTGAACTTGCCGCCCGTGTACTGGTCGATCGCGCGGATCTTCGCGATGTCCTTGAAGTCGAGCACCGGCTGCGACACTTCGAGCCGCATCGGCGGGTTGATGTTGTTCGTGTCGAGCAGGTTCGGCTTCGGGCCGATGAACGACACGAGCGACATCACCATGTTCTCGCGGATCGGGTCGATCGGCGGGTTCGTGACCTGCGCGAACAGCTGCTTGAAGTAGTGATAGAGCGTCTTGTTCTTGTTCGACATCACCGCGAGCGGCGAGTCGTTGCCCATCGAACCGACGGCTTCCTCGCCCTGCTGCGCCATCGGCGCCATCAGGAACTTCAGGTCTTCCTGCGTGTAGCCGAACGCCTGCTGGCGGTCGAGCAGCGCGGCGCCCTGCGTGCGGCCGGCCGCGACTTCCTCGGCCTTCGGCTCGATCTCGTCGAGCTTGATGCGCACCGCGTCGATCCAGCTCTTGTACGGCTTCGCGTTCGCGAGGTTGTCCTTCAGTTCCTTGTCGTCGATGATGCGGCCGTGTTCCATGTCGATCAGGAACATCTTGCCCGGCTGCAGGCGCCACTTCTTGACGATCTTCGATTCGGGGATCGGCAGCGTGCCGGCTTCCGACGCCATGATGACGAGGTCGTCGTCGGTCACGATGTAGCGCGCCGGGCGCAGGCCGTTACGGTCGAGCGTCGCGCCGATCTGGCGACCGTCGGTGAACGCGATCGCGGCCGGGCCGTCCCACGGTTCCATCATCGCGGCGTGGTATTCGTAGAACGCGCGGCGGTTCTCGTCCATCAGCGTGTGCTGTTCCCATGCTTCCGGGATCATCATCATCACCGCATGCACGAGCGGGTAGCCGGCCATCACCAGCAGTTCGAGACAGTTGTCGAACGATGCGGTATCCGACTGGCCCGGATAGATCAGCGGCCACAGCTTCGGCAGGTCGTCGGCGAGCACGTGCGATGCGATCGCGCCGGTACGTGCGTTCAGCCAGTTCACGTTGCCCTTCACGGTGTTGATCTCGCCGTTGTGCGCGATCATCCGGTACGGGTGAGCCAGCTCCCACGCCGGGAACGTGTTGGTCGAGAAGCGCTGGTGCACGAGCGCGAGCGCCGACACGACGCGCGGGTCCTGCAGGTCGCGGTAGTACACGCCGACCTGGCCCGCCAGCAGCAGTCCCTTGTAGACGATCGTGCGCGCCGACATCGACGGCACGAAGTATTCCTTGCCGTGCTTGAGCTTCAGCGCCTGGATGCGGTGGCTCGCCGTCTTGCGGATCACGTACAGCTTCCGCTCGAGCGCGTCCGTCACCATGATGTCCTTGCCGCGGCCGATGAAGATCTGGCGGATCAGCGGCTCGCTCGCCTTGACCGTCGGCGAGATCGGCATCGCATGGTCGACCGGCACGTCGCGCCAGCCCAGCACGACCTGGCCTTCGGCCTTCACCGTACGCTCGAGCTCCTGCTCGCACGCGAGACGCGATGCGTTTTCCTTCGGCAGGAAGATCATCCCCACCCCGTACTCGCCGGCCGGCGGCAGGTCCACGCCCTGCTTCGCCATTTCCTCGCGATAGAACGCGTCCGGAATCTGGATCAGGATGCCCGCGCCGTCGCCCATCAGCGGATCGGCGCCAACCGCGCCGCGGTGATCGAGGTTCTCGAGGATCTTCAGGCCTTGCTGAATGATCTCGTGGCTCTTCTTGCCCTTGATGTGAGCGACGAAGCCGACGCCGCAGGCGTCGTGTTCGTTTTGCGGGTCGTACAGACCTTGTGCGGCGGGCACCGCGGCGAGCGGCTGCTGGTGGTCGTTCATGGGGACACCGTCGTAAAGGGGGCCTGGAGGCCGTTGAACCGTTTTCTTGTTGCCGTCGAGCCCGCTCCCGACGGGAGACGGCACGGCCGACAGTGGTTGGGCAGGCTTCGCCCGGACCACCGGAATTCGGAATATACGCGACGAATCAAGGGAATAGCAACAAAAACCGTTTGATCGAACCCCAATTAACCAGATTCCTTGATCTGGTGCCGTTTTATTGGGGCCGTATCGTTTTGGTGCAAAAAGAAGCGGCGCCCGCAGCGCCGCTTCTGGCCCGCCTTTCCGGCATTACTGCTGGATCGGCGGCGTGTTCTCGCGCACCTTTCTGGGGCGTCCGCGCGGCAGCGGCGAAACGCGCCGGTTCGCGGTGCGCGCCGCCCACTCGCGGTAATTCTCGCCGCCGAGCACCCAGCCCTTCAGCGTCGCCTGCTGCAGCTGGTCGGCCTGCCGCTCGTCGAGCGGCTGCTCGCACAGCTCCTTGTACGCACGCTGGCGGTCAAACGGCGTGTTGCCGAGCGCCCAGTAGAGCGGATGGTCGGTGATCAGGCTGTCGACGGTGAGCCCGACGTGATGCCGGTAGCTCGACCAGCGATAGGCCTCGGGCGTCGCGACGAGCTGCGCACGCACCGGGCTCATCTCGACCACGCGGCTCGCGAGCAGGAAATAGCGCTCGCCTTCGATCACCGTCGCGCGATAGCGGCCTTCCCACAGCGTGCCGCGGCGCGAATAGCGCCGGTTGAAATGCGCGACGTAGCGACGGCCGACGGCCTGCATCGCCTTCGGCAGGCTGGCCTCGTCGCTGGGCGTCACGAGCAGTTGCACCTGGCGCGGCAGCAGCACGTAGGCATGCACCGACAGGTGATGATCGCGTGCGGCGGCCTTCAGGCAATCGATGAAGAGTTCGTAGTCCTGGTCGTCGACGAACGCGGGTTGCTGATCCAGGCCGCGCAGTATCACGTGCTGCGGCTGGTCGGGAACGTAGAGTCGTGCTAACCGTGCCATGCTGAATGTCCGTTTGAACGCGTTAGGAAATACCCGGAGGTCCGAAAGTGCGCACCTGCGTAGAATGCCTGTCCCTGCGGCGCGCGTAAGCGTACGGTCGTGCGAATCCTAGGGAGAAAACTCTAACTTACGAGCTTGTTTGGTTTTAAACGCAGTCGTCATAATGAGCACGCCTTTGATCGGAGGAGACACAATGAAACGAAAACTGGCCATTACGGGGGCCGCAGCGCTCGCATTCACGTTCGCGGGCGGTACGGCACATGCACAATCCGCAGGTGATTTCTACGTCAGCACCGGCTGGCTGCACCTTTCGCCGCAGGACAGCAGTGACCCGCTGTTCGTCTACCGCGTAGGCGGCACGCCCATCAATCAATCGATTCCCAACACCGGCGCCGGCATCAACGACGCCGACACGCTGGGGCTCGCAGCAGGCTACTTCGTCACCGACCATATCTCCACCGAGCTCGTGATGGGGATCCCGCCGAAGTTCGACATCACCGGCAAGGGTCAGTTCGACAGATTCGGCGTACTCGGCCGTGCATACCAGTGGAGCCCTGCCGTCCTGCTTCGCTACCACTTCAACGACGCCAATGCGAAGTTCCGTCCGTATGTCGGCGTCGGTGCGACGTACGTCTGGTTCACCGGCGCCAAGATCACCAACAGTGCGTTCGAGAACGGCGTGCTCGGCGGCCCGACCAGCGCGACGACCAGCAACCAGTGGGCGCCCGTGCTCAACGCCGGCTTCACGTACAACTTCACGAAACACTGGTTCGCAGGCCTGTCACTGTCGTACATCCCGGTCAGCGTGACCGCGACGTTCACGACGGCCCGCCGGACGCCGGTCGGGACGCTGACGGAAACGTCGAAGGCCCACATCTCGCTGAACCCGATCGTCACGTACCTGAACCTCGGCTACCGCTTCTAAGCGTAGTCGAATATTTGGGGAATGGTTAATCCTGCTGCAATTTGTAGCGGATTTTTCCTGGCGTAACGTCTCCACGATGCAAAACGCCCCGGCGCTCAGCGCGCCGGGGCGTCGTTTTTTCGCGTCAGGCACGGTCCGGGCGACGGTTTTTTACCGGACGCGGACGCGGCCATCGCCGCTAGACGACGTCGATGTCGTCCAGCGCGTCGGGTGCGATCAGGTCGATGCGGTCCGTGCAGACGGCATCGACACCCCAGCGCGCGAGTTCGCGTGCCCGTTCGAGGTCGTTCACCGTGTAAACCAGGATGCGCAAGCCGGCCGCCTTGATCGCGCGCACCAGCGATTCGTCGAGCCGAGTGTGGTCTGCATGCAACGATACGCAGTCGAGCGCATCGATGACCTGCGCATGCCAGTCGTCCGGCACGACTTCGTAGAGCATCCCGCGCGGCAACGCCGGCACCGTCGCACGCGCCTGTTGCAGCGCCTCGAACGAGAACGACGACAGCAACGGCGCAACGGCGGCATCGCGCCAGTACGCAGCCGCGTCGGCCGCCACGCGCTGCCCGGTTTCGCGCTCGCGCCCCGGGCACGGCTTGATCTCGACGTTCGCGGCCAGCCCGTGCGCGAGGCAGCGCGCCGCCGCCGCCTCGAGCGTCGGCATCCGTTCGCCCGCGAAGCGCGCATCGCGCCACGCGCCCGCGTCGAGCGCGGCCAGCGCCGCATAACGCATGCCCGCCGCCGCTCCGTGGCCGTTCGAGGTCCGGTCGACCGTATCGTCATGCAGCAGGAACGTCACGTCGTCGGCCGACAGTTTCGCGTCGAATTCGACCATCCGGTGCCCGCGCCGCGCGCCCTCGTCGAGCGCGGCCAGCGTGTTCTCCGGTGCGAGCGTGCCGCCGCCGCGATGGGCGACGACACGCGGATAGGGCCAGTCGATACGGGTGATCATCGTCGGTCTCTCGGCGAATGCAGCGGTTTCAGCCGGCGCGCTTGCCGGATTCGGGATCGAAGAAATGCAGCCGGTGCGCGGGCAGCGCGGCCGCCAGCGCCGTACCGCGCGCGGGGCGGTCCGCGTGCGGCAGGCGCACCGCGATGTCGTGATCGCCCCAGCGGCCGTGCGCGAGATTGTCCGCGCCGAGCAGCTCGCACGAATCGACCGGCAGCGTCGCCTGCGCGACGCCCGGCTGCGGCGTCATGTGTTCGGGACGCACGCCGAGCACCCAGTCGCGCCCGGTGGCGATCTCGCGGCCGATGCCCGGCGCGCCGGCCACCGGCAGCGCGGGGCCGCCGCCGGCGACCGTGAAGCTCGCGCCGTCTTCCGACAGCCGGCCGTGCATCAGGTTCATCGCCGGCGAGCCGATGAAGCCCGCGACGAACACCGTCGCCGGCTTCTCGTACACGTCGACCGGCGCACCGATCTGCTCCGCGTAGCCGCGATTCATCACGATCACCCGTTGCGCGAGCGTCATCGCTTCGATCTGGTCGTGCGTCACGTACACGCTGGTCGTCGCGAGCCGCGCATGCAGCCGCTGGATCTCGAGCCGCATCTGCACGCGCAGCTTCGCGTCGAGGTTCGACAACGGCTCGTCGAACAGGAACACCGACGGCTCGCGCACGATCGCGCGCCCCATCGCGACGCGCTGCCGCTGGCCGCCCGACAGTTCACGCGGGCGCCGCGCGAGCAGCGGCTCGAGCTCGAGGATCTTCGCGGCCGCGGCCACCCTTGAATCGATCGTCGCGCGCTCGATCCCGCGGATCTTCAGCCCGTAACCCATGTTCTGCGCGACCGTCATGTGCGGGTACAGCGCATAGTTCTGGAACACCATCGCGATGTCGCGATCCTTCGGCTCCAGCGTGTTGACGACCCGGTCGCCGATCGCGATCTCGCCGTCCGTCACGCTCTCGAGCCCCGCGATCATCCGTAGCAACGTCGACTTGCCGCAGCCCGACGGGCCGACCAGCACGATGAATTCGCCGTCGGCGATCTCCACGTCGATGCCATGCAGCACGTGCTGCTTGCCGTCGTAGGATTTCCTGACGCCCTTCAAGCTCAGCGCAGCCATACCTGGTCCTTCTCCCGGTTACCGTGGGGGTTATTTTTCGGAATCGACGAGGCCGCGCACGAACCAGCGCTGCATCGCCAGCACGACGACGAGCGGCGGAATCATCGCCAGCAGCAGCGCCGCCATCACGTATTGCCATTCGGTCGCGGCGTCGCCGCTCGCGATCATCGTCTTGATGCCCACCACCGCCGTCGACAGCGACGCTTCCGTCGTGATCAGGATCGGCCACAGATACTGGTTCCAGCCGTAGATGAAGGTGATCACGAACAGCGCGGCGATGCTCGTCTTCGACAGCGGCAGCACGACGTCCCAGAAGAAGCGCAGCGGCCCCGCGCCGTCGATGCGCGCGGCATCCATCAGTTCGTCGGGCAGCGTCATGAAGAACTGGCGGAACAGGAACGTCGCGGTGGCCGACGCGATCAGCGGCAGCGAGAGCCCGGCGTAGGTGTTCGTCAGGTGCAGCGTCGACACGACCTGCACGGTCGGGAAGATCCGCACTTCCACCGGCAGCATCAGCGTGATGAAGATCAGCCAGAACGCCGTGTTGCGAAACGGGAAGCGGAAATAGACGATCGCGTATGCGGACAGGATCGACACCGCGATCTTGCCGACCGCGATGCCGAGCGCCATCGCGAAGCTGTTCACGAGCAAACGGCCGAACGGCGCCGTCGTGCCGCCGCTGCCGTGCCCCCAGATGTACGCGACGTTCTCGAACAGGTGCGTGCTCGGCACGAGCGACAGCGGCACCGTCAACACTTCCTGCGCGTTCATCGTCGCCGCGCAGAACGCGACGTAGACAGGGAACACGATCAGCACCACGCCCGCGATCAGCACCGCGTGGCAGAACAGGTCGAAGCCCTTGCGATTTTCGATCATGCGTATTGCACCCTGCGTTCGACGAAGCGGAACTGGATCACCGTGAGCGCGACGACGATGATCATCAGCACGACCGACTGCGCGCCCGAGCTGCCGATGTCGAGCCCCTGGAAGCCCTCCGCGAAGATCTTGTAGATCAGCGTCCTGGTGCTCTGCGCCGGGCCGCCGCCGGTGGCCGCGTCGATCACCGGGAAGGTGTCGAAGAATGCGTAGACGAGGTTCACGACCAGCAGGAAGAAACTCGTCGGCGACAGCAGCGGCAGCACGATGTTGAAGAAGCGCCGCACCGGCCCCGCACCGTCGATCGCCGCCGCCTCGATCAGCGAGCGCGGAATCGCCTGCAGCCCCGCGTAGAAGAACAGGAAGTTGTAGCTCACCTGCTTCCACACCGACGCCAGCACGACGAGGAACATCGCCTGCTCGCCGTTCAGCGCATGGTTCCACACGATGCCGCCCTTCGCGAGCGCATATGTGATCAGGCCGATGCTCGGGTTGAACAGGAATGCCCACAGCACGGCCGCGATCGTCGGTGCGACCGCGTACGGCCAGATCAGCAGCGTGCGGTACACGCGCGCGCCGCGGATCACGCGGTCGGCGCACGCGGCGAGCAGCAGCGACACGACGAGCCCGCTCACCGTGACCAGCGAACTGAACACGAGCGTCGTGCGCATCGAATCGAGATACAGCGGATCGGCGAACAGGTGCGTGAAGTTCGCGAGGCCGACGAATTCGCTCGACGTGCCGAACGCGTCCTGCGTCTGCGTGGACTGCCACAGCGCGACGCCGGCCGGCCACAGGAAGAACACGGCGGTGATCGCGAGCTGCGGCGCGATCAGCAGGTACGGCACCGGGCTCGTACCGAAACGGGAACGGGATTGCATCGCGGATATCCGGTCAGGCGAAACGGAAAGGAAACCGCGCCGCCGGACGGCATGCGCTGACGCGCGATACCGCCGGCGGCACGAGGCGATGCGTGCTCAGCCGCCCGACTTCTCGAAGCGGCGCAGCAGTTCGTCGCCGCGCGACGCAGCCGAATCGAGCGCGTCCTTCGGCGACTTCTTCTGCGCCCAGACCTGTTCGAACTCCTCGTCGACCACCGTGCGGATCTGCGGCATGTTGCCCAGGCGCAGCCCCTTCGTGTACGGCAGCGGCGGCTTGTTCAGCATCTGCTTGATCGCGGTTTCGGCGCTCGGGTTCTTCGCGTAGAAGCCCTGCTGGCGCGTCAGGTCGTACGCGGCGGTCGTGACCGGCAGGTAGCCGGTGTCCTGGTGCCACTTCGCGGCGACCGCGGGCGAAGCCAGGTAAGAGAGGAATTTCGCGACGCCCTTGTAGGTCGCCGGGTCCTTGCCGGCCAGCACCCACAGGCTCGCGCCGCCGATGATCGCGTTCTGCGGCGCGCCCTTCACGTTCGCGTCGTACGGCAGCATGCCCGTGCCGTAGCTGAACTTCGCGAATTTCTGCACGTTCGCGAGCGCGCCCGACGACGTCGTGAGGATCCCGCAGTCGCCGCTGTAGAACTTCGCCGACGCTTCGTCCTTGCGGCCCGCGTACGTGAACGTGCCGTCCTTCGCCATCTGCTGGAGGAAGGAGATGTGTTCGATCTGCTGCGGCTTGTTGAACTCGAGCACGGCGTCGGTACCGTCGAAGCCGTTGTTGCGGCTCGCGAACGGCAGCCCGTGCCACGCGCTGTAGTTTTCGAGCTGGATCCAGCCTTGCCAGCCGGTCGTGAAGCCGCACGCCATCCCCGACTTGCGCAGCTTCTCGGCATCCGCCTTCACGTCGGCCCACGTCTTCGGCGGCTGGTTCGGATCGAGGCCCGCCTTCTTGAACGCGTCCTTGTTGTAGTACAGCACCGGCGTCGAGCTGTTGAACGGCATCGACACGAGGTGGCCCGTCTTCGCGTCGCTGTAGTAACTCGCAATGGTCGGCACGAACGCCTTTTCGTCGAGCGTCACGCCGGCCTGCTTGAACACGTCGTAGACCGGCACGACCGCCTTCTTCGCCTGCATCATCGTCGCCGTGCCGACTTCATAGACCTGGAGGATCGCCGGCGCGTTGCCGCTGCGATAGGCCGCGATGCCCGCTGCGAGCGCCTGGTCGTAAGTGCCCTTGAAGACCGGCACGATCTTGTAGTCGCTTTGCGACGCGTTGAACTGGTCGGCGATCGCATTGACCCGCTCGCCGAGCGCGGCCTCCATCGCATGCCAGAACTGGATTTCCGTCGCGGCGAGCGCCACGTGCTGTGCCCCGAACATCAGCGCGCCGCCGAGCGCGATCGAACGAACCAGTGTCCCCGCAGGCTTCTTCTTCATCGACCTCTCCTATGAAAACGTTACCAACAGCGTGTGCAACATTCCCGTCGCCATTGAACCGGCGAAGTCTAGTGATCGTTTGTGACAGTCAGTTGTCGTTGATGACGAACAGGCGCTGATATTCCTTCAGCGCGAAGCGGTCGGTCATGCCGGCGATGTAGTGCGCGACGAGACGCGGCTGCTGCGCCGCGTCGTCGGACTGGTACGGCGGCGGCAGCAGGCGCGGATCGTCGATGAACGCGTCGAACAACCCGGTGACGACGCGTTGCGCCTTGCTCGCCATGCGCATCACCTTGTAGTGGCGATACAGGTTCTTGAAGAGGAAGCGCTTGAGGGCCGCCGCCTGCGCGGCGACCTCGGGGCTGTGCGCGACGAGCGGCGGCGCGGCGCGCACGTCGTCGAGCGACGCGGGCGCGACGCGGGCGAGATTGCGCGTCGTCTCGTCGATCAGGTCGACGATCAGCGTGTTGATGATGCGGCGCACCGTCTCGTGCACGAGACGGCGGCCTTCGAGGTGCGGGAATTCGGCGAGCGCCGCTTCGTAGTGGCGCTGCCACAGCTCGACTTCGGCGAGCTGCTCGATCGTGATCAGGCCGGAGCGCAGGCCGTCGTCGACGTCGTGGTTGTTGTAGGCGATTTCATCGGCGATGTTCGCGAGCTGCGCTTCGAGCGACGGCTGGCGACCCTGCAGAAAGCGCTCGCCGAGCGCGCCGAGCTTGCGCGCATTCTCGCGCGAGCAGTGCTTCAGGATGCCTTCGCGCGTCTCGAAACACAGGTTCAGCCCGTTGAACGCGCCGTAGTGCTCCTCGAGCTCGTCGACCACCGCGAGGCTCTGCAGGTTGTGCTCGAAGCCGCCGTGCTCGCGCATGCACGCATTCAGCGCGTCCTGCCCGGCATGGCCGAACGGCGTATGGCCGAGATCGTGCGCGAGCGAGATCGCTTCGACGAGGTCCTCGTTCAGGCGCAGGTTGCGTGCGACCGAGCGCGCGATCTGCGCGACTTCGAGGCTGTGCGTGAGGCGGGTGCGGAACAGGTCGCCTTCGTGATTGACGAAGACCTGCGTCTTGTATTCGAGCCGGCGAAACGCGGTCGAATGGACGATGCGGTCGCGATCGCGCTGGAATTCGGTGCGCGCCGCCGGCGGCGTTTCAGGATGGCGGCGGCCGCGCGACTGCGACGCGTGCGCGGCATACGGAGCGAGATGGGCTTCCAGCGCCGCCAGCGTCGGCGGCTCGGCCACCGGCGCAGCGGATGCGCGGCTGGCTTCGGGCAGTGTGCTGCTGGATGTCTCGCTCACGTCTCCTCCATGTCAGGGGCGCCGGCGAATCCGGGCCGCCGTTAGCGCGTCGTCTTCGCCAGTGTAGCGAATACCGCTTCGTCCGGCGCCTGCGTGATCAGCGTATCGCCGAATCGCTTCAGCAGGATGAACTTGATCGCGCCGGCCTCGGCCTTCTTGTCGACGCGCATCAGGTCCATGTAGCGCGCGTCGCCGAGCGCGGGCCCGCGGGTCGGCAGATGCGCGGCCGCGATCACCGCATCGAGGCGTTGCCGCGACGCTTCATCGAGGAGGCCGAGCCGCACCGACAGGTCGCCCGCCATCACCATCCCGCAGCCGACCGCCTCGCCGTGCAGCCATTCGCCATAGCCGAGCCCGGCCTCGATCGCATGGCCGAACGTGTGGCCGAAGTTCAGGATCGCGCGCAGGCCGCCTTCGCGTTCGTCGGCCGCGACGACGCTCGCCTTGATCTCGCACGAACGCTTCACCGCATGCGCGAGCGCTGCCGGCTCGCGACGGTTCAGCGCCTCGACGTTCGCCTCGATCCAGTCGAAGAACCCGGCATCGGCGATCACGCCCGTCTTGATGACTTCGGCCACGCCCGCCGCCAGCTCGCGATCGGGCAGCGTCGTCAACGCGCCGATGTCCGCGATCACGGCCTGCGGCTGGTAGAACGCGCCGATCATGTTCTTGCCGAGCGGGTGGTTGATGCCCGTCTTGCCGCCGACCGACGAATCGACCTGCGACAGCAGCGTCGTCGGTACCTGGATGAACGGCACGCCGCGCATGTAGCACGCGGCGGCAAAGCCGGTCATGTCGCCGACCACGCCGCCGCCGAGCGCGACGAGCGTCGTCTTGCGATCGGCGTGATCCGTCAGCAGGCCGTCGAAGATCAGGTTCAGCGTTTCCCAGTTCTTGTACGCCTCGCCGTCCGGCAGCACGACCGTCGACACGCGCTTGCCGAGCGGCGCGAGCGCCGCGCGCAGCGCGTCGCCATAGAGCGGATCGACCGTCGTGTTCGTGACGATCGTGACGGACGAACCCTTGATGTGGGGCGCGAACAGCTCGGTGCGGCCGATCAGGCCGGCGCCAATATGAATCGGATAGGCGCGGTCGCCCAGATCGACGTTGACAGTAATCATGCTTGTAGCGGCTTGGCGATGACGCCGGCCAGTTCGAGTTGCATCAGCACCATGTTGACGAGACCGTTGACCGACGGACGGCCGGTCTCGATGACGAAATCCGCGCATTCGCGGTACAGCGGGTCGCGCGCTTCGTACAGCGCTTCGAGACGCCCCTTCGGATCTTCCGTCTGCAACAGCGGGCGGTTCTTGTCCTTGCGCGTGCGCAGCCACAGATCGTGCGGATTGGCGCGCAGGTAGACGACGATGCCGTTGGCTTTCAGGCTGTCGCGATTTTCCGGGCGCAGCACCGCGCCGCCGCCCGTCGCGAGCACGATGTTCTCGCGCTGCGCGAGATCGGCGATCACCTGCGTTTCGCGATCGCGAAACCCGGCCTCGCCCTCCAGCTCGAAGATCACCGGAATGCGCGCGCCCGTGCGGGCCTCGATTTCGTGGTCGGAGTCGAAGAACGTCCTGTCGAGACGACGCGCGACCGCACGGCCCACGGTGGTCTTACCCGCTCCCATAAGGCCGACGAAAAATACGTTTGCATGTGGGTCCCGCGCTTGCAACGGCTTCCTCTGCTTCAATCTTGCTGGTGTGTGGCGCAGCTTACTGGCAAAGCGGCTGCCTTGTCGAGCCTGCGCCGGCGGCTTCCGGCCCCGTTTCCTCGGCATCCGCGTCGCCCGCGCCCGGTGCGCCGCAACGCGCATCGACGACGGTCGGCGTGATGAAAACGACCAGTTCGTTGCGCTGGTCGCGCTGCGCGCGGTGCCGGAAAAGCGCGCCCAGAATCGGTATTTTGCCCAAGAGCGGCACCCGCGTCACATCGTTCCGGTTCAGTTGCTCATAGATGCCGCCGATCGCGACCGTCCCGCCATTCTCGACCTCGACACGCGTTTGCACATGCTTCGTATGGATGGCGGGGCCGGCTCCGGTCGGCTCGCCGACGCTGTCCTTCGTCACGTCGAGATCGAGCACCACGCGCCCGTCCGGCGTGATCTGTGGCTCGACTTCGAGCTTGAGCGTCGCGCGGCGGAACTGCACACCGCTCATGCCGTTGCCGACCTTCGCCTGGTACGGCAGCTCGGAACCCTGTTCGACGATGGCCTTGACGCGATCGGCCGTCACCACCCGCGGACGCGAAACGATCTGGCCCCGTCCCTGCGCCTCGAGCGCGCTCAGTTCGATGTCGAGTACGCGGCTGAGTGGCGCGGCGAACAGCGTGAAACCGGCGGTCGCCGCGTCGAACCCGCCCAGCGGCCGCGCGGCAAGGTCGAGCGCGTTGCGTGCGTTCGCCGTGAAGGACGCGCCTTCGGCCGCTGGCGGCCGCCCCTGCGCACGCAGCGCGACGCGGGCCCCGAGGTTGCGCGAGAAACCCTGCTCGCCTTCGACGATGCGGGCCTCGATCCGGACCTGCCGCGACGGCCGGTCGATCGCATCGATCAGGCCCGCGATCTGCGTGATGCGCGGCGCGAGATCGGTGACGAACAGCAGGTTCGTGCGGGGATCGGCCGCAGCAGCACCGCGCTTCGACAGCAGACGCTGGCCGGTCGCGCCGGCCAGCAGCCGTTGCACGTCCTGCGCGCGCGGATAGTGCAGCACGAACGTACGGCTAGCGAGTGGCTCCAGATCGGCGGCCCGCGCATGCATTTCGAAGCGCTCGCGTTCGCGCGCGGCCAGCTCGGCCGCCGGTGTCACCCAGATCACGTTGCCGCGCCGGGACATCGCGAGCCCGTGCGTGTCGAGCAGCGTGTCGAACGCCTCGCGCCAGCGGACATTATTCAGACGTAACGTCACCGTGCCGCGCACCTGCTCGCCGACGACGATATTGAGCCCCGTGAACCGCGCGATCGCGTCGAATGCGGCCGCGAGCCCGACACCCTGCAGATTCAGCGAGATCCGCCGCGCGTCGTCCGCATCGCCCGGTTGCCGGGCCGCCGCGTCGCTCATCCGGGCCGGCGGCGCCAACGGGATCGGCGGCCCCTCCAGCGTGGGGGTCGTTGCGGCGGTTTCCGTCGGCAGTGCCGTGCGCGCCGCCTGATCGAATGGCGGCGGGCCGGCGTCCTGCGCTACCGCACCGTCCCCGCCGTCGGCCACGCGCAGCGGCTGCGGCAAGTCCGGCACCGACACATCCGTCGCCCCGGCGGGCCAGACCGCGGGCAGCGGCGGCAACGACGCGCCGGCGTCGGCCGCCGTCACGCCGGCCCAGATGGCAAATAGCCAACAGCCGTGTTTCGTCATGGCCGGCCTCCGTCGTCCAGGACGAGCCGCTGCGCTCCGTCCGCCGTCGCAAGCGTCACGGCCGCGCGCTCGACGCGCACCACGCGCGCGGCCCCGAGCAGGTCGCCAGGCGCGACGGCGGTGAACGCGCCATCGCCGTCGTCGAACAACGCGAGACCGGCGCGCGCGTCGCGAATCGTGCCGGCAAGGCGCGCCGTGTGCCCCGCCGCTTCGGCCGGGCCAGCCTCGCCGAACGGATCTGCGTCGGGCGCCGCCGCGCGAACCGGCGTGTTGTCCGGAGCAGCCGTTGTCGCCGGCAGCGCCGGAAACACGTCGACGGACATGTCCACCCGCGCCGCCGCCATGCCACGCTCGATACGCAGCGCCGTCGGTACCGCCAGCACCGGGAAGCGCGCGAGCCCGCCAACCATGTGCAGCAGCGCGCGAAAACCGCCATCCGCGGCGATGTGCACGGTGCGCCGGCCATCCGGTTCCGCGCCATCGGCGCGCTGCGGTTCGATCGATACGCCGCGCAGCCCGCTCGACGCGGCGAGATCGGCCAGTTCCAGCATCAGTGCCGCCCATTCCGGCGCATGCGGCGAATGATCGTCGCGCGTCGACGCACGATGTCCGTCGCGTCGTTGTCCCGCGGCAGCGAGCATACGCTGCGCGTCGGCCGCGCGCGCCTGCGCTGCGGCGAGCAACGCGCGACTATGGGTCAGCCCGCTCCAGTCGGCGGCATTCGCCAGATGAATGCCGCCAGCCAGCACGGCCACGAATGCCAGTACACACCCCGTGGCATGCACGGCCGCCGGCGACACGCGCGGCAGGCCGCCCGACCCGGCGCCTCCGCGCAGCGCCGGCCGATGCACGAGCGCGGTCATGCGCCACCTCCCGATACCGTCCGCGACGACATCGCGTCGTGCCAGCGCAACTGCACCGAGAACCGGAACGGCATCCAGGCCGTGGCAGCCGGCGCGTCCGAGGCAGGCTTCAACGTCTCTATATCGATCCGCCAGTCGCGCTGCTCGCGCGCCATCGCGGCGAGCCACCGCGCAGCTGCCCGGTAACTCGCGGCACGTGCATCGAGCACGGCGCCGGTCGACGTCATGCGCAGCGCGTCGAGCCGGATATGATCGGCACGCACCTGCATGAGGGTCGCGAGCAACCCTGCCACGCGCCGGTAGGGCGCGGCCAGCGCAGCCGCTTGCGCGTCGCGCTGCGCGACGGCGGCAGCGGCATTGGCGGCGCGTGTCGCAGCCGCCACCTGGGGCTGCAACTGCCGCAGCCGCGTCTCCACGCTGGCACGCTCGGCGTCCACCCGCCACCGCGACAACCCGGCAGCGCCCGTCCACAGGCCGGCGCCGAGCACGCCGAGCAGGATCGCGACACCGCACTGCGCGACCCGGCGACGCCGCAACGCCTGCGCCAATCGCTCGCGGTACGGCAGCAGGTTGAAGTCGCCGAGTACCGCCTGCCCGGGCGCAACCGCCGCGGCCCCGCTCGCCGCCACGTGACCGGCCATCATTCCCACACCCCGCGCAACGCCAGCCCGAATGCGACGGCAAACGCCGGGCCGCCCGGCATGCCGGCGCGCGCGCACGGCTGGCCGTCCCACCCCGTGCAGTCGAACGGCACCACCGCCGTGCCGAGCACATCGCCAATCTCGGCGACGGACGTGTCGAAGCGGGCGATACATCGCTCGTCCCCGGCGACGAATACGCAACCCACGGCTCCGAGCACGCGCCGGCGCAATGCATCGGGAAGCGCTTCCGGCAACGTACCGGACAGGGTGAGCACCGAGACAGCCGACCGGCCCTCGATGCGCCAGCCGCGCACGCCCGCGTCACAGAACCACAGCACGGCGTAGGCACCCTGCGCGTCGAGTTCGAACTGCGCGGCATAGTGCAGCGCGCGCAGCACGGCAACCGACTCGCCGTCGATCACCGTCAGGTCGATACCGGCCTGGGCGGCCACGTCGATCCGCCGTTCGAGCAGCGCCAGCGGCGCCACCGCCACCGCGATCTCGCCGGACCGCACGCCGCCGTAATGCCGCCAGTCGAACGCCAGACTATCCGGCGCCAGCCCCGAAATGCGTTCGGCCGCTTGCCGCGCGGCGTCCGGGATGTCGCCGCGCCCGGCCAGATCGAGCGTCGCGGTACGCATCTCGTCATCGTGCAGCGCCATCACGCCGCGCACGTCGCACTGCACATCAGACGCCGATAGCCGTGACACGGCGGCCGCCAGCGACCGCGCGACGGCTGCCCAACGCGCGTCTTCCGGCCCGCCCGCCAACCCGACCGGCTCCCGCTCGAGCCCCTCGACGCGCACGTTCGCGCACTTGCCGCGCCGGCTCACCACGGCCACCCTCACCTCGTGCGCACCGACGTCGATTCCCGTCGACCGGTACCTGCCCTGTGCAAACCGTGCCACCCATCGTCCTGCCATCCCAGCCTCCCGAGATCGTCGCGGCCCACGCCGCGTTTCCGAGACCTGATTCTGCAAAGCGATGCGTGCGGCCGACAGTCGGCCAAACGGCCAGCATCTGCTCGCGGCGGCCGCGCACGGACTTATGCTGACGGCACGCCGACCGCGGCTTTCCGACGGGCGGCCCCCGCGTCAGGACCGGTCTTACCGGGCAGCTATAATCGCGGGACTGTTTTCCGGTATGCCTATGCAATCCACGACTCCTACGTCCCCGCCTCCCGCCCCGGAGCCGAAGAAGCGGCCCTGGTGGCAAAAAGTCCTGCTCGGCTTCGCCGCGATGTGCGTGGCCCTCGTCGTGGCCGGCGGCCTCGTGCTCGGCTACGCGCTCGTCGTGGCCTGGCCGAACATGCCGTCGCTCGACGCGCTGACCGACTACCGCCCGAAGGTGCCGCTGCGCATCTATACGTCCGATCATGTGCTGATCGGCGAATTCGGCGAGGAGCGCCGCGACGTCGTCCATTTCAAGGACGTGCCCGACTCGCTGAAGAAGGCGATCCTCGCGATCGAGGACGCACGCTTCTACGATCACGGCGGCGTCGACCTCACCGGCATCATCCGCGCCGGCTTCGTCGCGCTGACGAACGGCCACGCGTCGCAGGGCGCGAGCACGATCACGATGCAGGTCGCGCGCAACTTCTTCCTGTCGAGCGAGAAGACCTACACGCGCAAGATCTACGAGATGCTGCTCGCGTACCGGATCGAGCGCGCGCTGACGAAGGATCAGATTCTCGAGGTCTACATGAATCAGATCTATCTCGGCCAGCGCGCGTACGGCTTCGCGAGCGCCGCGCGGGTCTATTTCGGCAAGGACCTGAAGGACATCACGCTCGCGGAAGCCGCAATGCTCGCGGGGCTGCCGAAGGCGCCGTCCGCGTATAACCCGGTCGTCAACCCGAAGCGCGCGAAGGTGCGCCAGGAATACATCCTGCAGCGGATGCTCGAGCTGAACTTCATCACGCGCGAGCAGTACGACGAAGCCGCCGCGCAGCCGCTCGTCGTCAAGGGGCCGGGCCGCGATTTCAGCGTGCACGCCGAGTACGTCGCGGAAATGGTCAGACAGATGATGTACGCGCAGTATCGCGAGGAAACCTACACGCGCGGCTTCAACGTCGTCACGACGATCGATTCCGCGGACCAGCAGGTCGCGTACACCGCGCTGCGCAAGGGCATCATGGATTACGAGCGCCGCCACGGCTATCGCGGGCCGGAAGGCTTCATCGAGCTGCCGGCCGGCGCCGACGATCGCGAACAGGCGATCGACGACGCGCTGCTCGAGCATCCCGACAACGGCGAACTGATCGCCGCGGTCGTGACGGCCGCGAGCCCGCGCCAGATCACGGTGGCGTTCATCGACGGCAGCACGGCGACGATCGAGGGCGACAACCTGCGCTTCGCGTCGGGCGCGCTGTCGGCCAACGCGCAGCCGAACCGCCGCATCCGCCCGGGTGCGATCGTCCGCGTCGTGAAGAACGACGCCGGCAAATGGTCGATCACGCAGTTGCCGCAGGTCGAAGGCGCGTTCCTGTCGATCGTCCCGCAGGACGGGGCGATCCGCTCGCTCGTCGGCGGCTTCGACTACAACAAGAACAAGTTCAACCACGTCACGCAGGCGTGGCGGCAACCGGGTTCGTCGTTCAAGCCGTTCATCTACTCGGCGTCGCTCGACAAGGGCCTCGGGCCGGCGACCGTGATCAACGACGGCCCGCTGTATTTCAGCGCCGCGGAAACGGGCGGCCAGCCGTGGGAGCCGAAGAACTACGGCGGCGGCTTCGAGGGCCCGATGTCGATGCGCACCGCGCTGCAGCGCTCGCGCAACCTCGTGTCGATCCGGATTCTCAACAACATCGGCACGAAATACGCGCAGCAATACATCACGCGCTTCGGCTTCGACGCCGATCGCCATCCGGCCTACCTGCCGATGGCGCTCGGCGCCGGCCAGGTCACGCCGCTGCAGATGGCCGGCGCGTACTCGGTCTTCGCGAACGGCGGCTATCGCGTCAATCCGTACCTGATCGCCGAGGTCACCGATCCGAACGGCGCGATCGTCGCGCGCGCGCAGCCGCTCGTCGCGGAGCAGAACGCGCCGCGCGCGATCGACGCACGCAACGCCTACGTGATGAACAGCCTGCTGCAGAGTGTCGCGCAGCGCGGCACGGGTGCCCGGACCAACGTGCTCAAGCGCACCGACCTCGCGGGCAAGACCGGCACGACGAACGACTCGCACGACGCGTGGTTCGCCGGCTACCAGCACACGCTCGCCGCAATCGCGTGGATCGGCTACGACAATCCGCGCAGCCTCGGCGATCGCGAAACCGGCGGCGGCCTGTCGCTGCCGGTCTGGATCGAGTACATGGGTGCGGCGCTGAAGGGCGTGCCCGAGTTCAAGCCGACGGTGCCGGACGGTGTCGAATCGCTCGGCGGCGAACTGTACTTCACCGAGTTCACGCCGGGGCACGGCTTCGTGTCGACGGTCGGCGTGCCGCAGGCGCCGGCCGCGCAAAACGTCGACGAGGCCGTGCCGCACGTCGACGAGCAGGAAAAGCAGGACATCATGAACCTGTTCCGCGGCCACTGACGCGCGGCCCGGCCATGAAAAAAGCGCCCCGCGGGGCGCTTTTTCTTTGGGCACGACGCGCGGAGCGCCGCGCCCCGGCCGTCACGCGCTGAACGTGATCGGCAGGCCAGCCTGCTGGGTCGCGTACTCGGTGAGCGCCGAGAAGAACTCGGTACCAGTGCGCGTATCGCGCCATTCGCCGTCGATGAAACGGTAGTGGAATCCGCCTGCCTTCGCGGCGATCCACACTTCCTTCATCGGCGGCTGCAGGTTGACGATGATCTTCGAGCCGTTCTCGAACGTCAGCGTCAGCACGCTGCCGTTGCGCTCCAGATCGATGTCGTGATCGCCGTCGTTCGCGACGTCCACGGTACGCTCGACGGCCGCCAGCACGGCCTCGGCACGGGCCAGGTATTCAGTATCGGACATGCTAAACTCTATCGGTTAAATTGTTCAGGGACGATCATGCGAGTCGTTTTCCGGATGAGCGCGATTGTAGCGGCTTTGGCGATTCTTGCCGGCTGCGGTCAAAGCGGCGCGCTCTATCTGCCCACCGTGCCTCCGATGCCCAAGCCGATCCAGCCGCAGAACACGCCGCCATCGGATGTGAAACCGACCGACGAAAACGCGTCGTCCGACGAGACGCCCGATACGTCCGGCTCGCCGCTCATGCTGTCGCCCGAGCTGTCGAGCAGCGCCTCGACCCTGCCCGCTCCGGCATCGGGCCCGACCGCCACGAAGTAACGACGCGAGGCCGCCCGCGCGGCGCGCGAAACGAGGCGATGACTTCCCGGTCATCGCCTTTTGTTTTTCCAGGGCGTTTTTCCGGGCCGCGCCGTCACGCGCGCACGCGCCGCCATCCCCACGCAACCAGCCGCCAGCCGAGCAGCACGGCGACGATCGCCGCGTAGAACTTCGGCTGCGCGACGTTGTGCTTGCCGGCGCGCATCCACCAGAAGTGCAGCACGCCGAATAGCGCGATCGCATAGATCGCGCTGTGCAGCGTCGCCCAGTGGCGGCCGAGCCTGCGCACCATCGCGCGCGGCGACGTCGCGGCAAGCGGGATCAGCAGCACGAACGCAGCGAAGCCGACCGTGATGAACGGGCGCTTGCCGACGTCCTTCAGGATCGCGACGACGTCGAACCACTTGTCGAACCACAGGTAGGTCGTGAAATGCAGCGTCGCGTAAAAGAACGCGAACAGCCCGATCATCCGGCGAAAGCGCAACAGCGGCGCGAAACCCGTCATGCGCCTGACCGGCGTGACGGCAAGCGTGACGCACAACAGGACGAGCGTCCACAGGCCCGTCGAGCGCGTGATGAACTCGATCGGGTTTGCACCGAGCCGGTCGGTCAGCCCGAACAGCACGAGGCGCGCGAGCGGATAGAGGCCGGCCGCGAACACCAGCACCTTGGCCGGTGCGAGCCAGCGCGGCGCGGCGGGCCGGCTCCCTCCCGCGCGCGCCCCTCGCGCGGCCGGCCCGGTGCTGGCGGCACGCGCAGGCGTGAGCGTCGAAGGAGGCATGTCGTTTCTCACGGTCACGCTCAGAAATTCCTCTTCAGGTCCATGCCCTGATACATCGACGCGACCAGATCGCCGTAGCCGTTGAACATCAGCGTCTTGCGCTTCGGCGTGAAGAAGCCGTCCTCGCCGATGCGCCGCTCGGTGGCCTGGCTCCAGCGCGGATGATCGACGTTCGGGTTCACGTTCGAATAAAAACCGTACTCGTTCGCCGCATACGTGTTCCAGCTCGTCTTCGGCTGCTTGTCGACGAAGCGGATCTTCACGAGCGACTTCGCACTCTTGAAGCCGTACTTCCACGGCACGACGATCCGCACCGGCGCGCCATTCTGGTTCGGCAGCACCTGCCCGTAGACGCCCATCGTCAGCAGCGTCAGCGGATTCATCGCCTCGTCCATCCGCAGCCCTTCCGAATACGGCCAGTCGAGCACCGGCGTCGACAGGCCGGGCATCTGCGACGGATCGGCCAGCGTGATGAACTGCACGTATTTCGCGTTGCCGGTCGGCTGCACGCGCTTGATCAGCTCGGACAGCGGCACGCCGATCCACGGGATCACCATCGACCAGCCCTCGACGCAGCGCAGCCGGTACACGCGCTCCTCGAGCGGCGCGAGCTTCAGCAGCTCGTCGAGATCGAACACCTTCGGGTGCTGCACCTCGCCCTCGACGCTCACCCGCCACGGGCGCGACCGCAGCGTGCCGGCGTTCTGCGCCGGGTCGCTCTTGTCGGTGCCGAATTCGTAGAAGTTGTTGTAGGACGTGATGTCCTTGAACGGCGTCACCTTGTCGATGGCGACGAATTTCGGATTGGTTTTTGCCGCGAGCTTCGCCGCCCGCGGGTCGGGTGACGCATACGCGGCGAGCGCCGCGCCGCTGGTGCCGAACAGGCCGCCCGCCGCCGCGAGGCCGGCGGCCTGCAACACGCGCCGCCGGCTCTCGAATACCGCGCGCGGCGTGATCTCGCTCGACGCGATATCCGCGCCGGTCAGTACGTTACGCAAAGGGCGTTTGATCCACATCGTGCAGCTCCTCCCGCATGCGCGGCGCGCATGCTTCATCAGCGTTCGACCCGGCCCGTCACGCGCCGTTCGACGCCCGGTTCGCCCGCCCGTTACAAAACAAAACCGCCGGGCACGCAGTGCACCGGCGGTCTGATAGTCGGACGAGCAACGGAAATCTTACAGTTTGCCGTAGCTGTGCAGCCCGGACAGGAACATGTTGACGCCGAGGAACGCGAACGTCGTGACCAGCAGGCCGGTGAGCGCCCACCATGCGGCCACCGCGCCGCGCAGGCCCTTCATCAGCCGCATGTGCAGCCACGCCGCGTAGTTCAGCCACACGATCAGCGCCCAGGTTTCCTTCGGGTCCCAGCTCCAGTAGCCGCCCCACGCTTCGGCCGCCCACAGCGCGCCGAGGATCGTCGCGATCGTGAAGAACGCGAAACCGACCGCGATCGACTTGTACATCACGTCGTCGAGCACTTCGAGCGTCGGCAGGCGATCGGCGAGGATGCCGCGTTCCTTCATCAGGTACGCGACCGACACCATCGCCGACAGCGCGAAGCTGCCGTAGCCGATGAAGTTCGCCGGCACGTGGATCTTCATCCACCAGCTTTGCAGCGCCGGCACGAGCGGCTGGATCTGC
The DNA here is from genome assembly GCF_016586105.1 of Burkholderia sp. E168m15. Lineage (NCBI taxonomy): Bacteria > Pseudomonadati > Pseudomonadota > Betaproteobacteria > Burkholderiales > Burkholderiaceae > Burkholderia > Burkholderia sp. E168m15. The sequence goes on along the minus strand of NZ_BCPO01000013.1, from coordinate 23,428 downwards.
TGCGCATCGCGCGCGACCGAGTACCACATCAGGAAGCCGACCGCCGCGCTGATGACCAGCAGCACGAACGCGCCGAGCGAACGCGTACCGTAGTGGCCCTCGTAATACAGATAAAGCAGCGCGGTGATCAGGCTGAACAGGACGAACACTTCATACAGGTTCGACACGGGGATATGCCCGACGTCCGCACCGATCAGGTAGGACTCGTACCAGCGCACCATCAACCCCGTGAAGCCCATCAGCACGGCAACCCATGTAAGCTTCTGGCCGATCGCGGCGCCCGTTTCGGAGCGCGCGAGCAGGCCGATCCAGTAGAAGACCGTCGCGAGCACGAACAACGCGCTCATCCACAGGATCGCCGACTGGCTCGACAGGAAGTACTTGAGGAAGAACGCCGAATCGGCGCGGGCGAGATCGCCCTGGTAGATCTGGATCGACAGCAGCGATAGAACGGCGATCGACGCCATCATCAGCCGCGCCGGCTTCCAGCGCCAGCCGAGCGCGACGAGCGCCGGCACGGTGCCGATCATCACCGCCTTGTCGTAATAATCCATGTGCGCGTTGTAGTGCACGAGCGCATAACCCGCGCCCGCCACCAGCGCCAGTGCGAACAGCCAGTCGAACAGCGACAGGCGCGCGAGGAACGGCCGCTCGTCGAACAACGGCGACGATGCCGGCGCCGGAGCCGACGCCGTACGGGAAGAGGAAACTTGCGTGAGATCCATGATGTTACCGGGTGGAATTCTCGGAATCGGAACCGCCGCCGGCAGGCGGGCGGGCCGTCGAAGCCGCACCGGCGGGCGCGGCGTCGCGAGGTGCGGCGCGCAAGGCGGCGCCGGCCGCGTCGCGCGTCTGCACGAATTCTTTCTCGAAATCGAAGGTCTTGCGGGCCGTGGACATTGCCATCACCACATCGACGCCCGAACCGGCGTCCTTCAGCCAGAACCAGAGTCGCCGCTCGCGCACGTAGAACATCGAGAAGATGCCGGCGACCAGCAGCAGGCTGCCAAGATACACCAGATTCTTGCCGGGTGCGCGCGTCAACTGAAATACCGAAGCTTGCACCTGCTTGAATGAGTCAAGCTGCAAATAGACCGGCGATCCATACAAGAAGCTGTCGGATAGCGCGTTGATCGCGTTCTGCACGAAGCGGATCGTGTCGGTGCCCTGCTGCGCGGCCGGCTCGCCGGCACGCTCGCGCGCAATCTGCCAAACCTCCCACATCGAGCCCTCGAGCATTCGCAGCAGCAGGCTCGCGGCCTTCTCCTGCTCGCCCTTCGGCACCGAGCGGTCGATGAAGGTCGCCACCGCCTGGAAGCCGCCGACCGGCTGGCCGTCCGCCCCGCGGCCGATGCTGTCGTCGCTCGCCGCAAAGAGGGTCAGCACCTTCGAGGCGCTGTCCTGCAGACGGCCGCGCAGCGACGCGTCGCCCGGCAGCGAGCGCTGCGCGAAGCGTGCGGCGGCTTCGGTACGCACCGCCGGGTCCTCGAGCGCGGCCCGCAGGCGCATCCATTCGCCGATCGAATCCTGGCTGTCGGCCGGGATCCGCATGTAGCGGAACGGATCGTTCGGGCTCGCGCGCACGCCGGCGAGGAACACGCGCTCGCCATTCATGTCGACGGGCAGCATGTAGTTGTTGAATTCGCGCGCCTGGCCATCCTTGCCGCGAATCTTGTACTGCACCGACGGGCCGATGTTGTGGAGCTGCGTCGGCTTCGACGTCTTCGCGCCCGAGCCGAGCCGCTCGTCGAACACTTCCTTCAGCGAGCTGGTCGTCGCGACGCCGCGTACGTCCGGCTTGCCTTTCGCGTCGGCCATGTTCTCGACGTTGATCGCACGGAAGTCGGAGAACTCGATCGTGTCGCCGTCGGCGCCCAGAACCTGCAGTGGCGCCGAGCTGCCGATCGTGCCCTTCACCGGGACGGTCGCCGCCTGGCTGCCGGTCATTGGATAGGCCGTCATCTGCATCTGCGAGCCGCCGTCCTGGAAGCTCGACTGGTAGATCGACACGCCCTTGTACGTGAACGGCTTGTTGACCTCGACCCGCGCCGGGATCTTGCGGCCGGTCTCGCGATCGATCACGACGATGTCGCTCGCGAACAGCTTCGGCATGCCCGTCGTGTAGTAATCGACGATGAACTTGTCGAGCTGGATCGAGAACGGCAGATCCTGGATCAGCGAGCCGCTCGGCTGGTTCAGGATCGCGGTCGACACGAACTGGCCCTCCGGCACCCACGCATAGCCGCGGAACGTCGGGTTCGACGCGGACAGGCGATGGTCGGGCGAAATCTCGCTGATCGTCGCGCTCGTGTTGACCGGGCTCTTGCCGAATATCCACATCTGGAATTTGATCGGCAGGTTGCTGTCGAGCAGGCCGCCGATACAGATCACGACGATCGCGAGGTGTGCGGAAATGTAGCCCCACTTGGTCATCGCGCCGCGCTTCGCGGAAATCAGCGTCGCGCCGTCGGTTTCACGCACGACATGCTTGTAGCCGGCCTTCGTGACGAATGTGGCGAGCGCCGCCGCGACGCTCGCGCGCGTGCCGGATGCCGTGTACTCCGCCTTGTGGTGGAATGCGCGCAGACTGCCTTCGCGGACCTTGTCCTTCCAGCTCTTCGCATCGGCGAGCATCTTCGGCGCGTTGCGGATCACGCACAGCGAGATCGACACGACGAGAAAGATCAGGATCAGCATGAACCACCACGCGCTGTACACGGTGTACAGGCTGAGCGAGCGGAAGATGTCCGCCCAGAACGGCCCGAACTGGTTCACGTAGTTCGGATACGGATCGTCCTGGGTCAGGACCGTGCCGATGATGCTCGCGATCGACAGCACCACCAGCAACGCGATCGCGAAACGCATCGAGCTCAGCAGCTCCACCGCACGTTTCGACGCACCCTGACTCGACTTCGACTGCAACCCCGACGTGGTAACGCTCATTCAAACTCCGACTAAGGGGAAACAGCCCCCACGCTCACTATGTTCGGCTCGGGAGGCGCAGCCCCCCCAATCGCCCGCAAGCCGCGCCATCCCGGCTCGGCTCGGCGCGCGCCGACAAAAAAGAAGGGCGAGGCAACCGCAACGACGCGGCGCCCCACCCTTTTCTTGTTCTGACTCCGGCCGCCCTTCGGGCGCCCGGTCATTCCGTTCGCGGCTGACCGCTCAACGCAGGCCCGCGATGTAATCCGCGACGGCCTTGATCTCGGTATCCGACAGCCGCGACGCGATCTGATGCATCGCCTCGTTGTTGTTGCGCGCGCCGGCACCCTGCTGGAACGCGGTCAACTGCGCGACCGTGTAATCGGCCCATTGCCCCGACAAACGCGGATACTGGACCGGGATACCCTGCCCCGTCGGCCCGTGGCAGCTCGCGCAGGCAGGTACGCCCTTCTCCGCGATGCCGCCGCGATAGATCTTCTGGCCGACCGGCACGGTCGCCGCATCGCGAGCGGTACCGAGCTTCGTCGTCTGCGACCCGTAGTACGCGGCGACGTTGCGCATGTCGTCCGCGCTCAACGCGCTCGCGAATCCGACCATCACCGCGTTGTTACGCACCGGCCCCTTCGCGCCCGGCTGCGTCTTGAAGTCGTTCAACTGCTTGACCAGATATTCGGGATGCTGGCCGGCGAGCTTCGGGAAACTGCCCGACGCGCTGTTGCCGTCGGCGCCGTGACACGACGCGCAGACCTGCCCGGCAATCGCCTTGCCGCGGTCCAGATCCGGCTTGGCCGCATCTGCCGCATTTGCCTCCGCTACGAAACCTACGAACCCTGCTGCAACCTGAAGCACCATCAGAGACTTGCACAGTCGATTCATTCGCACACCCTGTTTCGTCTTGTGGGAATTTGAGGTTCTGCAAAAAACGACGGCGTTCAGTCTACCGCAGAAGCCACATAAAAGCGCGAGGCAGGCGCCCGGTGGCCTTCGGTAAAACCGCCGTATTGTACAATATCGTGCTGAAAGCCCCCGCGCCTATCGGGGCTACCCCGCCTCCACCAAGCGGCTCGCGCCGCCCGTCCTTCCGGTTCCCATGGCCTTTCTGCTCCATCAAGCCCGCTTCTACACGACCGTCAACCATCTGCGCGACCTGCCGCCGACGGTTCAGCCGGAAATCGCGTTCGCGGGCCGCTCGAATGCCGGCAAGTCGACGGCAATCAACGTGCTGTGCAACCAGAAGCGGCTGGCCTTCGCGTCGAAGACGCCCGGCCGCACGCAGCATATCAACTACTTCTCCGTCGGCCCGGCCGCCGAGCCCGTCGCGAACCTCGTCGACCTGCCCGGCTACGGCTACGCGGAAGTGCCCGGTGCCGCCAAGGCGCACTGGGAAATGCTGCTGTCGTCCTATCTCGCGACGCGCTCGCAGCTCTGCGGCCTGATCCTGATGATGGATTCACGCCGTCCGCTGACCGATCTCGATCGACGGATGATCGAGTGGTTCGCGCCGACCGGCAAGCCGATCCACACGCTGCTGACGAAGTGCGACAAATTGACGCGCCAGGAAAGCATCAATGCGCTGCGCAACACGCAGAAGGGGCTCGACGCGTATCGCGACCAGGGCGTGAAGGGCAAGCTGACGGTCCAGCTGTTCTCGGCGCTGAAGCGTACGGGGCTCGACGAGGCCCATGAACTGATCGAGAGCTGGCTGCGGCCGTCCGTCGCCGACGAAAAAAGCGAGCCTGTAGCACAATGAGCGGGCAACGCGCGGCTGGGATCGGCTGTGCGCACCTGACGGCACCTGCGGATTCGGCCGGCTCATAAAAAAACCCGCCGTTGAACGGCGGGTCAAACAGCCTAATCGAAAAACGACAGGCACCCGCTCAGGGAGGAGAAGCGGGGAGCTGCACGCAACGCGTGCCGCTCGATCGCTATCATATACCAACGATCTCGAAAATGACCTAAGGGTTCCGTAAGGTCTTCTTGCCCTGATTTCTGCCAAATCGCCATGAGCTTCCATCCGCTTCATCGTCCGCGCCGGATGCGCCGCGACGACTTCTCCCGCCGCCTGATGCGCGAAAACCGCCTGACCACCGACGACCTGATCTACCCGGTGTTCGTCGTCGAAGGCACCCAGCAACGCCAGCCCATCCCGTCGATGCCCGGCGTCGAGCGCGTGTCGGTCGACCTGCTGATGCACGTCGCCGAGCAGTGCGTCGAACTCGGCGTGCCCGTGCTGTCGCTGTTCCCGGCCATCGATCCGTCGGTGAAAACACCCGACGGTCGCGAGGCGGCCAATCCGGAAGGCCTGATTCCGCGCGCCGTGCGTGAGCTGAAAAAGCGCTTCCCCGAACTCGGCGTGCTGACCGACGTCGCGCTCGATCCGTACACGAGCCACGGCCAGGACGGCGTGCTCGACGAGAACGGCTACGTGATCAACGATGACACGATCGAAATCCTGATCGAACAGGCACGTGCGCAGGCCGAAGCCGGCGTCGACATCGTCGCGCCGTCGGACATGATGGACGGGCGCATCGGCGCGATCCGCGAGATGCTGGAAAGCGACGGTCATATCCATACGCGGATCATGGCCTATTCGGCGAAGTTCGCGTCGGCGTTCTACGGCCCGTTCCGCGATGCGGTCGGTTCGGCATCCAACCTGGGCAAGGGCAACAAGATGACCTACCAGATGGATCCGGCGAACAGCGACGAAGCGCTGCGTGAAGTGCGCCTCGACATCGACGAAGGCGCCGACATGGTGATGGTCAAGCCCGGCATGCCGTATCTCGACATCGTGCGCCGCGTGAAGGACGAGTTCCGCTTCCCGACCTACGTGTACCAGGTGAGCGGCGAATACGCGATGCTGAAGGCGGCCGCGATGAACGGCTGGCTCGACCACGACAAGGTCGTGCTCGAATCGCTGCTCGCGTTCAAGCGGGCAGGCGCCGACGGCGTGCTCACGTACTTCGCGCTCGATGCCGCGCGTCTGCTGAAAGCGCAGCGCTGATCGCGCGTCGGCACGCACCTGCAAAAACGGCGGGACACCTCGGTGTTCCGCCGTTTTTTTGTTTACCGTCGATCGAGACTGTCAGCCAGCCCGAATCGTCCGTCGCCGGTTCGGCCCGACTGACACCGTCATACCGTCGGCACGGCCGCCCGATCGAGGCTGCGCAGGAACGTATCGGCCGCCTGATAGCCAACCACGCGGCTGATCTCGTTGCCGTTGCGATCGAAGAAGATGATGCCCGGCGGCCCGAACAGGTTGAAGCGCTTGAGCAGCGCCTGATCGTCCGGGTTGTTTGCGGTGACGTCCGCGCGCACCAGGTGGAGCTTCGCGAGCCGCGCCTGCACGCGCGCGTCGGTGAACGTCAGATGCTCCATCTCCTTGCAGCTCACGCACCAATCGGCGTAGAAGTCGAGCATCACGGGCTGGCCCGACGTCTTCAGCAGCGCGTCGAGTTCGCCGCTCGAGCGCACCGATGCGAACGCAGGACCGTCCTGCGCGGCAGCTGCGCCGGCCGTCGCCGCGCCGCCGGACGCTACCGTACGCGCCGCCAGCACGGCCAGCGGCTTGACGGGATCGGTCGAGCCCGCAGCCAGGCCGACGAGCAGCGTCGCGGCCCAGATCGCGAGCGCGGCGCCCACGCCGCGGCCCAGGCGGCGCCAGATCGACGCGGCACCGGCATTCGGCGTGAACAGCCCGAGCGCCGCGGCCGCGATCAGCAGCCACAACGCCGCGAGCACCATCTTCAGCGCGCCCGCCAGCACCGGCCAGACGATCCACAACGCGGCCGCGAGCAGCACGATGCCAAAGAACACCTTGACGCCGTCCATCCACGCGCCGGCGCGCGGCAGCACCGTCCCGGCCCCGACGCCGACGACCAGCAGCGGCACGCCGAGCCCGAGCCCCATCGCGAACAGCGCCGCGCCGCCGAGCAACGCATTGCCGGTGTGCGCGATGAAAGCGAGCACGGCGAACAGCGGCGCCGTCATGCACGCGCCGACGACCAGCGCCGACAACGCGCCCATCGCCGCGACCGCGACGAAGTGGCCGCCCTGGCGCGCGCTCGATGCCTCGGCCGCGCCGTTCTGCCAGCGCTCCGGCAATGCGATGTCCTTGCCCGAGATCAGCGACACCGCGAACGCGGTCAGCAGCACGGCGAACGCGCCAAGCACCCATGGGTTCTGCAACCATGCGCCGAGGCTCTGGCCGACCAGCGCGGCGGCGATCCCGAGTACCGTGTAGACCAGCGCCATGCCGACCACGTAGGTCAGCGACAGCGCGAAGCCGCGTGCATGCGTCGCACGCGTGCCCTGGCCGATGATGATCGCGGACACGATCGGAATCATCGGGTACGAACACGGCAGCAGGCTCAGCACGACACCCGCGACGAAATAGAGCGCGACGATCGTGAAGAAGCCGTGGCCTTCGAGCAGCGACTGCGCGAAATCGGCGCTCGTGACCTTGTCGAACCAGCTACCCGCGGCAGCCGTGTCACCGGACGAGGAGGCGGCGCCGAGCGCTGCGCCATCGACCTTCATCACGTGCTCGGCCGGCGGATAGCAGATCCCTTCGTCCGCACACCCTTGCGACGTCACCGCGAGCTCGAACGGCCCGGCCGCCTGCTTTACCGGCACGTGAACGACGACTTCATCGCGATAGGTCTCGACGTTCTTCTGGAACGTCTGGTCGAACTTCACGTGGCCGGCCGGGAATTGCGGCTCCCCGAGCGTGGCCTGACCGCTCTTCACTGCGAACGCGAACCGCTCGCGATACATGTAATAGCCGTTGGCGATCTTGAAGCGGACGTCCACCTGTCCCGGCGATTCGCTCGCGCTGAACTTGAACGCAACCGACGGATCGAGGAAATCGTCGGCCGCGCGCGCGGCGGACAATCCGCCCAGCACGAACACGAACGACAACAGGACCGCAAGAAACCGCAGCGCGCGCACGCGCACCGAAAGCGCCATACCGTTAAACATGAAATAGACGTTGAGTTTCGCTGGTCACCCACTGGCCATACGCGGCCGATGCCGTCGTCTGCCACGAGACGATTTCGGGCGTCTCGTAAGGATGATGCGCGAGAATGAACCGCTCCAGTTCGAGCGCCCGGACCGGGCTCGTCTTGAACAGCAACTGGATCTCGTCGGCCGTTTCGACCTTGCCCTGCCAGTGATAGCGCGACTTGATCGTGCCGAGCTCCGACACGCACGCCGCAAGCCGTGCGTCGAGCGCACCGTCGGCGAGCGCTGCCGCCGTCGCCGCATCGGGTACCGTCGTCAGCATCAGCACCACTATCATCCGCGCCCTCCTAACGGGTCTGCCGGCTTCTGCCGACGCCGGTTACGCGCTCAGGGACCGCACCGGTTGCCCCGTATCGTAGCGCAGCCCGCGCGACGCTGCCGGCACCGGCCTGCGACAATCGATCGCAGCCGGCATCTCAAAAACAAAAAGGGCCAAGCAATTGCTCGGCCCCTTTCAGATCCTGCTGCGTACCGGAAGCTTACTCGGCTTCTTGCACGTTTTCCGTTTCGTCGACTTCCGGACGATCGAGCAGTTCGACCAGTGCCATCGGTGCGTTGTCGCCCACGCGGAAGCCGAACTTCAGCACGCGCAGGTAGCCACCCGGACGGTTCGCGAAACGCGGACCGAGCACGTCGAACAGCTTCGCCACCGAGTCACGATCGCGCAGGCGGTTGAACGCCAGGCGACGGTTTGCCAGCGACGGCTTCTTGCCGAGCGTGATCAGCGGCTCGACGACCTTACGGAGTTCCTTCGCCTTCGGCAGCGTCGTCTTGATGACTTCGTGCTCGATCAGCGAGTTGGACATGTTACGGAGCATAGCCAGACGGTGGCTGCTCGTGCGGTTCAGTTTCCGCAGACCATGACGATGGCGCATTTCAGTTTCCTTGATTCAAAGTTTTGGTCCAGCTCTTCTATCGCACCTCGAAGGGTGCACGGGCCGGTAACGAAAAAAAGCAAGATGCGGATTTTAAAGGAAAATCCGCATCTTTGCCAACTACAGCTATAGCCTGGCTACAACCGGGCTTACTTGTCGAGACCAGCCGGCGGCCAGTTCTCGAGCTTCATGCCCAGCGTGAGACCGCGCGAAGCGAGCACTTCCTTGATCTCGTTGAGCGACTTGCGACCGAGGTTCGGCGTCTTCAGCAGCTCGTTTTCCGTGCGCTGGATCAGATCGCCGATGTAGTAGATGTTCTCGGCCTTCAGGCAGTTCGCCGAACGAACCGTCAGCTCGAGATCGTCCACCGGACGCAGCAGGATCGGATCGATCTGCGGTGCACGCGACGGCGCTTCGGCTGCCGTTTCCGTGCCTTCCAGCGCCGCGAACACGGACAGCTGGTCGACCAGGATGCGGGCCGACTGGCGGATCGCTTCTTCCGGCGTGATCACGCCGCTCGTCTCGATGTTCATCACGAGCTTGTCGAGGTCGGTACGCTGCTCGACCCGTGCGCTTTCAACCGCATAGCTCACGCGGCGAACCGGCGAGAACGATGCGTCGAGGACGATGCGGCCGATGATCTTGGCCGTGTCTTCGCCATAGCGACGGACGTTGCCGGGCACATAGCCGCGACCCTTTTCGATCTTGATCTGAACGTCGAGCTTGCCGCCCTTCGACAGGTGCGCAATCACGTGATTCGGGTTGATGACTTCGCAATCGTGAGCCAGCTCGATATCGCCGGCCGTCACGACGCCTTCACCTTCCTTGCGCAGCGTAACCGTCACTTCGTCACGGTTATGCAGCTTGAACACCACGCCCTTCAGGTTCAGCAGCAGGTTGACGACGTCTTCCTGCACGCCATCCAGCGTCGAGTACTCGTGCACCACGCCTGCGATCGTGACTTCGGTCGGCGCGTAGCCCACCATCGACGACAGCAGCACGCGGCGAAGCGCATTGCCCAAGGTGTGGCCGTAACCGCGTTCGAACGGTTCCATGACCACCCTCGCGTGGTTCTCGCCCAGCGATTCCACGGCGATGATCTTGGGTTTCAGCAAACTGGTTTGCATGGGCTTTCCTTTTCAATACCCTCGGCTCGTTACACCGATAAGGCTGACCGGTAACAACCAGAAAATAAACAGCCGAGGCCCCTCCTTGCGCAACGCAATCGGGGTACCTCGGCCGTCAATCGGATTAACGCGAATACAATTCGACGATCAGGCTTTCGTTGATGTCGCCTGCGATTTCAGCGCGTTCCGGCATTTGCTTGAACGTGCCTTCGAACTTCTTCGCATCGACTGCAACCCAGCTCGGCATGCCGCCTTGCTCGGCCAGCGACAGCGCTTCGACGATACGCGCCTGCTTCTTCGCCTTTTCGCGGATCGCGACGACGTCACCCGCCTTCACTTGCTGCGACGGGACGTTTGCGACGACGCCGTTCACGGTGATCGACTTGTGGCTCACCAGCTGACGCGCTTCAGCGCGGGTCGAGCCGAAGCCCATGCGATACACGACGTTGTCGAGGCGCGACTCGAGCAGTTGCAGCAGGTTTTCACCCGTGTTGCCCTTGCGACGATCGGCTTCAGCGAAGTAGCGACGGAACTGACGTTCCAGCACGCCGTAGATACGCTTGACCTTCTGCTTTTCGCGCAGCTGCGTACCGTAGTCGGACGTACGTGCGCCCGAGGTACGGCCGTGCTGACCCGGCTTGCTGTCGAGCTTGCACTTGTCGGCGAGCGAACGGCGTGCGCTCTTCAGGAACAGGTCGGTGCCTTCACGGCGGGACAGCTTGGCTTTGGGGCCGATATAACGTGCCACTTTGCATTCCTTTATCAATCAGTCACGCGGATCGAAATCCGCGCTAGTCCGCTCCCTTTGGGGCGAACGGTGGGCTTAGTCAATCAAAAAAGCAACGCCCGTCGACGCTGAGCGGCGACAGGCAATGCGCTAGCACGAACGTGCCAGCACATCCTTAGATACGACGACGCTTCGGCGGGCGGCAGCCGTTGTGCGGAATCGGGGTGACGTCCGAAATCGCGGTGATCTTGATGCCGAGGCCGTGCAGTGCACGCACTGCCGACTCACGGCCCGGGCCCGGGCCCTTGATCCGCACTTCCAGATTCTTCACGCCGTATTCCATCGCGACGCGGCCAGCCGACTCGGCTGCGACCTGAGCAGCGAACGGCGTCGATTTGCGCGAGCCCTTGAAGCCCTGACCGCCCGACGTCGCCCATGCCAGAGCGTTGCCTTGGCGATCGGTGATCGTGATGATCGTGTTGTTGAACGACGCGTGAACGTGAACCACGCCTTCAGCGACGTTCTTCTTAACCTTCTTGCGAACGCGTTGCGCCGCGGTGTTCGAAGCCTTAGCCATTACGTTTTCCTGTAACTGTCAGTTCCGCTTACTTCTTCAGCGCTTGCGCTGCACGACGCGGACCCTTGCGGGTACGTGCGTTCGTACGCGTACGCTGACCGCGCATCGGCAGGCCCTTGCGATGACGGACGCCGCGGTAGCAACCGAGGTCCATCAGGCGCTTGATGTTCATCGTCACTTCACGGCGCAGATCGCCTTCGACGACAAACTTGCCCACTTCTTCACGCAGCTTTTCCAGGTCTGCGTCGGTCAGATCCTTGACCTTCTTCGAAAAATCGACGCCAGCTGCCACGCAGATGCTGCGCGAACGGGTGCGGCCGACACCAAAGATAGCCGTCAGGCCGATCTCGGTGTGCTGGTGATTCGGGATGTTAACCCCTGCGATACGAGCCATTGTTTTTCCTCAAACAAAAAGCGCAAACAAACGCGCGGTCAGCCTTGGCGCTGCTTGTGGCGCGGATCCGAGCTGCAGATCACGCGAACGACGCCTTTGCGCTTGATGATCTTGCAATTGCGGCAAATGCGCTTAACCGATGCCATCACTTTCATGATAATACCCTTTTTTCAAATCACTTCGCCCGGAACACGATCCGCGCACGAGACAGATCGTAAGGCGTCAACTCAACCGTCACCTTGTCGCCGGGCAGAATGCGGATGTAGTGCATCCGCATCTTTCCGGAAATATGCCCCAACACGACATGGCCGTTTTCCAGCTTCACACGGAAGGTCGCATTCGGGAGGTTTTCAATCACCTCACCCTGCATCTGGATTACATCGTCTTTGGCCATAGTCCTTTCAACGCATCGGGATGTTGCCGCCCTTGAAGTTAGCCTTCTTGAGCAGTGACTCATACTGTTGCGACATAACGTACGACTGCACCTGCGCCATAAAGTCCATCGTGACGACGACAATGATCAGCAGCGACGTTCCACCAAAATAAAACGGCACGTTCCAGCGCAGCACCAGGAATTCCGGCAGCAGACACACGAAGACGATGTAGATCGCACCGGCCAGCGTCAGACGCGTGAGGATGCGGTCGATATATCGTGCGGTCTGATCGCCCGGACGAATGCCCGGAACAAACGCGCCGCTCTTCTTCAGGTTGTCCGCGGTCTCCCTGCTGTTGAACACCAGTGCGGTGTAGAAGAAGCAGAAAAACACGATTGCCAGCGTGTACAGCAGCACATAGACCGGCTGGCCCGGCTTCAGCGCTTCCGCAACGTTATGCAACGTATTGGAAATCCAGCTTCCCGTCGGCTGACCGGTACTGAACCAGCCGAGAATCGTTGCCGGGAACAGAATGATCGACGATGCAAAGATCGGCGGAATCACGCCCGACATGTTCAGCTTCAGCGGCAGATGCGACGACTGCCCACCGTAGATCTTGTTGCCGACCTGGCGCTTCGCGTAGTTCACGAGGATCTTGCGCTGACCGCGTTCGATGAACACGACCAGGTAAGTCACCGCGGCGATCAGAACGACGATGATGATCGCCGAAATGATGCTCATCGAACCCGTACGCACCAGCTCGAACAACCCACCCACGGCATTCGGGAATCCTGCTGCGATCCCGCCGAAGATGATGATCGAGATACCGTTGCCCAGACCACGCTCGGTAATCTGCTCGCCGAGCCACATCAGGAACATCGTGCCCGTCACCAGCGTCACGACCGTCGTCAGACGGAACAGCATGCCGGGATCGGTGACGAGGCCCGGCTGGTTTTCCAGCGCGGCCGCGATACCGAATGCCTGGAAGGTCGCGAGCACCACGGTGAAATACCGCGTGTACTGCGTGATCTTCCGTTGCCCTGCCTGCCCTTCCTTCTTCAGCGCCTCGAGCTGCGGCGAAACGATCGCCAGCAACTGCATGATGATCGACGCCGAGATGTACGGCATGATCCCCAGCGCAAAGATCGTGAAGCGGGACAGTGCGCCACCCGAGAACATGTTGAACATGCCCAGGATGCCGCCCGCCTGGCTCTGGAACAGCTTAGCCAGTTGATCCGGATCGATGCCCGGCACGGGAATGTGCGCGCCGATGCGATAGACGATCAGCGCCAGGAGCAGGAACATCGCTCGCCGGCGCAGATCGCCGAATTTCGCCGTGCTTCGACCGGGTTTTGCAAGACTCGGGCTGTTAGCCAAGTACCTTCTCCGATGAATGCAAGTGACGACGCGCTACGCGTGTCACTCGGCGAACGAACCGCCAGCCGCTTCGATCGCAGCGCGCGCACCCTTGGTGGCACCGAGACCCTTCACGACGATCTTGCGCTTCAGTTCGCCCGTCGCGATGATCTTTGCGCTCTTCGTCAGCTCGCCGACCAGGCCGGCTTGCTTCAGTGCGAGCAGATCGATCTCGTCGACCGGCAGCTTCTCGAGGTCGCTCAGGCGCACTTCACCGACGAATTCCTTCGTCAGCGACGTGAAGCCGCGCTTCGGCAGACGACGTTGCAGCGGCATCTGACCGCCTTCGAAACCGACTTTGTGGAAGCCGCCCGAACGCGATTTCTGACCCTTGTGACCACGGCCAGCCGTCTTGCCGAGGCCCGAACCGATGCCACGACCGACGCGACGCTTGGCGTGCTTTGCACCAGCGGCCGGCTTCAGGTTATTCAATTCCATATCAACTCCTTGATCCGTAGGGCCGCTTACGCGATGACCTTAACGAGGTACGAGACCTTGTTGATCATGCCGCGGACCGCCGGCGTGTCCTGCAGCTCGCTAACCGAATTGAGTCGGCGCAGGCCCAGGCCACGCACGGTCGCGCGGTGCGATTCGCGGGTCCCGATCAGGCTCTTGACGAGCTGAACCTTGACAGTTTTTTCAGACATGGTGACCACCCGGGCTTAGCCCAAAATATCTTCGACGGACTTGCCGCGCTTCGCCGCGATGTCTGCCGGGGTCGACTGCTTGCGCAGACCGTCCAGCGTGGCGCGAACGAGGTTGTACGGGTTCGTCGAACCGTGGCTCTTCGCCACGACGTTCTGAACGCCCATCACGTCGAACACTGCGCGCATCGGGCCGCCGGCGATCACGCCCGTACCTGCCTTCGCCGGAGCGAGGAGGACAGCGGATGCGCCATGCTTGCCGTGCACTTCGTGCTGCAGCGTGCCGTTCTTCAGCGGCACCTTGAACATGTTGCGGCGAGCTTGTTCCATTGCCTTCTGGACAGCGACCGGCACTTCCTTCGCCTTGCCCTTGCCCATACCGATGCGGCCATCACCATCGCCAACCACGGTCAGTGCGGCGAAGCCGAGAATACGGCCACCCTTCACGACCTTGGTCACGCGATTGACCGAAATCATCTTTTCGCGAAGGCCGTCGTCGCGCTCGTCAGCCTGAACTTTCGCTTGCATCTTTGCCATGACGAATTCCTTCCTTAGAACTTGAGCCCAGCTTCGCGAGCTGCCTCAGCCAGCGCCTTGACGCGGCCGTGGTAGCGGAAGCCCGAGCGGTCGAAGGCGACGGATTCGATGCCGGCAGCCTTTGCCTTTTCGGCAATACGCTTGCCGATCAGCGTCGCGGCATTGACGTTGCCGCCCTTGCCCGACTTGTCGGCCAGTTCTGCGCGCACTTCTGCCTCGAGCGTCGACGCGCTGGCGAGCACCTTGGTGCCGCACGGCGAGAACACTTGAGCGTAGATGTGCGTGTTCGTGCGATGCACGGCGAGACGCGCGACCTGCAGCTCAGCGATCTTGATACGCGTCTGGCGAGCGCGGCGCAGGCGAGATTGAGTCTTATCCATGATTGCGCACCCTTACTTCTTCTTCGTTTCTTTGAGGATCACAACCTCGTCGGCATAACGCACGCCCTTGCCCTTGTAGGGCTCCGGCGGACGGTAACCGCGGACTTCCGCAGCCACTTGACCGACTTGTTGCTTGTTGATCCCCTTGATCACGATTTCGGTTTGCGTCGGGGTTTCAGCCTTGACGCCTTCCGGCATCTGGTGCACCACCGGGTGCGAGAAACCCAGCGACAGGTTCAGCTTGTCGCCTTGCGCTTGCGCACGGTAACCGACGCCAACCAGCGTCAGCTTGCGCTCGAAACCCTTGGTCACGCCGTGCACGGCATTCGCGATGATCGCGCGCATCGTGCCCGACAGTGCATTTGCTTCGCGGCTTTCGTCGACCGGCGACAGATTCAGCGTGCCGTCGTTGTTCGCCACGTTCACGAGCGGATTGATCGCTTGCGTGATGGTGCCCAGCGGGCCCTTGACGGTGATTGCACCGTCGGCCAGCTTGACTTCCGCGCCTTGCAGCGCGATCGGGCTCTTACCTACTCGAGACATGTTTCTCTCTCCTCGGCTTTAAGCGACGTAGCAGATGACTTCGCCGCCGACGCCGGTAGCGCGCGCCTTGCGGTCGGTCATCACGCCCTTCGGCGTCGACACGATTGCCACACCGAGGCCATTCATGACCTGCGGAATGTCGTTACGGCCGCGGTACACGCGCAGACCAGGCTTCGACACGCGCTCGAGGCGTTCGATGACCGGGCGACCTGCGTAGTACTTCAGCGCGATATTCAGTTCGGACTTCGCACCTTCCGCCTTCACGGCGAAATCGTCGATATAGCCTTCGTCCTTCAGGACTTGCGCGATTGCAACCTTGACCTTCGACGAGGGCATCGCGACCGATACCTTCTCGACCATCTGCGCGTTGCGGATGCGAGTCAGCATATCGGCGATAGGATCACTCATGCTCATTTACGTTTCTCCTATTACCAGCTCGCCTTGGTCAGGCCAGGAATCTCGCCACGGAATGCGATTTCACGAATCTTGTTACGCGCGAGGCCGAATTTACGGAACGTGCCACGCGGACGGCCCGTGATCGCGCAGCGGTTACGCTGGCGGGTCGGGTTTGCGTTGCGGGGCAGTTGCTGCAGCTCCAGGCGTGCTTCGTAGCGCTCTTCTTCCGACTTGCTTTGGTCTTCGACGATCGCCTTCAGCGCTTCGCGCTTTGCTGCGAACTTCGCGACCAGGCGGGCGCGCTTCTTTTCACGTTCGATCAGTGCCAGTTTAGCCACGGTAACCTCAGTTTCTGAACGGGAACTTGAAGCTGGCGAGCAGAGCCTTTGCTTCGTCGTCGGTCTTCGCAGTCGTCGTGATGCTGATGTTCAGCCCACGCAGTGCGTCGATCTTGTCGTAATCGATTTCGGGGAAAATGATCTGCTCTTTCACACCGATGTTGTAGTTGCCACGGCCATCGAAAGCACGACCCGACACACCGCGGAAGTCACGCACGCGGGGCAGGGCAACCGTCACGAAACGGTCGAGGAATTCGTACATCGCCTGGCCACGCAGCGTCACCATCGCGCCGATGGGGTAACCCTGGCGGATCTTGAAGCCTGCGATTGCCTTGCGAGCCTTCGTGACGACCGGCTTCTGGCCGGCGATCTTCGTGAGGTCGCCAACGGCGTTCTCGATGATCTTCTTGTCAGCGATCGCTTCGCCAAGACCCATGTTCAGCGTGATCTTGGTGATGCGCGGCACTTCCATGACCGACTTGTAACCGAACTTCTCGATCAGGCCGGGCACAACCTTTTCTTTGTAAAACTCTTGAAAACGAGCCATTTTTTACTCCGCTGCGTCAGGCGCTCAGTACGGCACCGGTCGTCTTCAGGAAGCGAACCTTCTTGCCTTCCTCGACCTTGATGCCAACACGCGACGCCTTGCCATTCGCGTCGACCAGTGCGACGTTCGAAATATGCAGGGGCATCGTCTTCGCTTCCACGCCGCCCGTCGTACCCTTCATCGGGTTCGGCTTCACATGCTTCTTGACGAGGTTGATACCTTCAACCGTCACATGTTCAGCACCGACAGCCAGCACGACGCCGCGCTTGCCCTTGTCCTTGCCAGTGACGACGATGACTTCGTCACCTTTGCGAATCTTGTTCATCGCGACTCCTTACAGCACTTCCGGCGCCAGCGAAACGATCTTCATGAATCGTTCGCTACGCAGCTCACGCGTCACCGGCCCGAAGATACGGGTGCCGATCGGCTCGAGCTTGTTATTCAAAAGCACAGCGGCGTTGCCGTCGAACTTGATCAGCGAGCCGTCTTGACGGCGCACGCCCTTGGCGGTGCGAACCACCACGGCGTTGTAGATTTCGCCTTTCTTCACGCGCCCGCGCGGCGTTGCCTCTTTGACGCTCACCTTGATGATGTCGCCAATGCCGGCATAACGACGCTTCGAGCCGCCGAGCACCTTGATGCACAGGACTTCACGTGCACCCGTGTTGTCGGCTACTTCGAGCCGAGATTCGGTCTGGATCATGGTTTGTCTTTCCCAACTTAATCCGGATGCACCACCATGATGCATTCGGTCAGTCTTGGTCCCGTCAGCCAATCGGCTGCTTGGGTTGGAACAGCAGCGACGGCAAACGAAACCCGCCATCGCAATTCGGTGAATCTTTCGGACAGGCTGGCGCCAGTCCGCTTCCCCCACCAACTTCGCCCGCGACGGGGCTCCCATAAAGAGGGAAGACCAGAATTATAACAAATAATCCTGGTCCCGCAAGCAAAAACTTTGCGATTTCAAGCACTTCGTGGAGAAGTGCCTGTTACTGCCTACTGCACTGCCCGCTTAGATGACGCGAGCGGCTTCGACGAGGCGCGACACCGTCCAGGCCTTCGTCTTCGAAACAGGACGCGTTTCCTGGATTTCGACGAGATCGCCTTCGTTGTAGGTGTTCGCTTCATCGTGCGCGTGGTACTTCTTCGAACGCACGACATACTTGCCGTAGATCGGGTGCTTGACGCGGTGCTCGATCAGCACGGTGACGGTCTTGTCCATCTTGTTGCTGACGACCCGACCGACCAGCGTCCGCTTCAGCGAGGTTTTCACGCTATCGTTCATTTCTGGTTCGCCTTCTGAGTCATGACGGTCCGCACACGTGCGATGTCGCGACGAACCTTCTTCAGCTGGCTCGTGTTCGTGAGCTGCTGGGTCGCGAGTTGCATGCGCAGGCCGAATTGCGCCTTCAGCAGGTCCGCCAGCTCCTTGTTGAGCGCGGCCTGGTCTTTCTGGAGAAGTTCGGAAGCCTTCATGTTTTCTCCTTAGGCGCCGAGCTGGCGCACGATGAATGCCGTCTTGAGCGGCAGCTTGGCTGCGGCCAGACGGAACGCTTCGCGTGCCAGTTCTTCGGTTACGCCGTCCATTTCATAGAGCATCTTGCCCGGCTGAATCTCGGCGACGTAGTACTCCGGGTTACCCTTACCGTTACCCATACGCACTTCGGCCGGCTTCTGCGAAATCGGCTTGTCCGGGAAGATCCGGATCCAGATGCGGCCGCCACGCTTGATGTGACGCGTCATTGCACGACGCGCCGCTTCAATCTGACGTGCGGTCAAACGACCGCGACCGATCGCCTTCAGGCCGAATTCACCGAACGACACTGCGTTGCCGCGCGTCGCCTTACCGGTGTTACGACCCTTCTGCTCTTTACGATACTTTCTGCGTTTCGGTTGCAGCATCGTTATTCTCCAGTCTTGCCGTCTTCGGGCTTGCCGGCGCCGCGGCGCGGTGCGCCACGACGAGCACCCGGAGCGCCGCCTTCGCCATCACGGCGCGGACGACGGTCGCCCGGACGCGCATTGCGACGCGGACGCTTGTCTTCGGCTACTTCTTCCACCACCGGTGCGTCGTTGCGGCCGAGCGTATCGCCCTTGTAGACCCACACCTTGACGCCGATGATCCCGTAAGTCGTCTTCGCTTCCGAAGTCGCGTAGTCGATATCAGCACGCAGCGTATGAAGCGGCACGCGACCTTCGCGATACCACTCCGTACGAGCGATTTCGATACCGTTCAGACGGCCTGCGCTCATGATCTTGATGCCTTGGGCACCCAGACGCATCGCGTTCTGCATCGCACGCTTCATCGCGCGACGGAACATGATCCGGCGCTCGAGCTGTTGCGTGATCGAGTCAGCGATCAGCTGAGCATCGGTTTCCGGCTTGCGGATTTCTTCGATGTTGACGTGAACCGGCACGCCCATGCGGCGTTGCAGTTCCGTCTTCAGCTGTTCGATATCCTCGCCCTTCTTGCCGATGACCACGCCCGGACGCGAGCTGTAAATCGTGATGCGCGCGTTCTTCGCCGGACGCTCGATGACGACCCGACCGACCGAAGCGTTCTTCAGCTTCTTCTTCAGGTATTCACGAACACCGATGTCTTCCTGCAGCATCGCCGCGAAATTGTTGTTGTTCGCGTACCAACGCGAAGCCCAATTGCGGCTGACAGCCAGGCGGAAGCCAGTCGGATGAATTTTCTGTCCCATCGTATGGCTCCTTAATTCCCGACCGTCACAGTGATGTGACAGGATTGCTTCTCGATGCGGTTACCGCGGCCCTTGGCGCGCGCGGTGAAACGCTTGAGCGATGCAGCCTTGTCGACGTAGATGCTCTTGATCTTGAGCTCGTCGATATCAGCGCCTTCGTTGTGCTCCGCATTCGCGATTGCCGACAGCACAACCTTCTTCACGATGCCAGCCGCCTTCTTCGGCGAGAACGTCAGAACGTTCAGCGCCTTGTCGACCGGCAAACCGCGGATCTGGTCAGCCACAAGGCGCGTTTTCTGCGCCGAGATGCGGGCACCGCGATGAATTGCTTTCACTTCCATCTTGATTGCCCCTTATTTCTTGGCCTTCTTGTCGGCTGCGTGACCCTTGAACGTACGGGTCAGTGCGAACTCGCCAAGCTTGTGGCCGACCATGTTTTCCGAGATGTACACCGGAACGTGTTGACGGCCGTTGTGAACAGCGATCGTCAGGCCGATGAAATCCGGCAGAATCGTCGAGCGACGCGACCAGGTCTTGATCGGCTTTTTGTCGCGCGAAGCTGCAGCCGCCTCAACTTTCTTCAGCAAATGGGCGTCGCAGAACGGACCTTTTTTAACAGAACGTGCCATTGCCTACTCCTTAACGCTTGTGACGGCGCTGGACGATCATCGTCGTCGTGCGCTTGTTGCTGCGGGTGCGGTAACCCTTAGCCGGCGTACCCCACGGGCTCACCGGGTCGCGACCTGCAGCCGTCTTGCCCTCACCACCACCGTGCGGGTGATCAACCGGGTTCATCGCAACGCCACGCACCGTCGGGCGGATACCGCGCCAGCGGTTCGCGCCAGCCTTGCCGATCTGGCGCAGGCTATGCTCTTCGTTGCCGACTTCACCGATCGTTGCACGGCACTCGATGTGCACGCGGCGGATTTCGCCCGAACGCAGACGAACCTGCGCGTAGACGCCTTCGCGCGCCAGCAGCATGGCCGACGTGCCAGCCGAACGCGCCATTTGCGCGCCCTTGCCCGGCAGCATCTCGATGCAGTGGATCGTCGTACCGACCGGAATGTTGCGGATCGGCAGCGTGTTGCCTGCACGGATCGGCGCTTCCGAACCCGACATCAGCTGTTGGCCGACGGTCAGGCCCTTCGGGGCGATGATGTAGCGACGTTCGCCGTCTGCGTAGAGCACCAGCGCGATGTTCGCGCTGCGGTTCGGGTCGTACTCGAGACGCTCGACCTTTGCCGGGATGCCATCCTTCGTGCGACGGAAATCGACGATACGATAGTGTTGCTTGTGACCACCACCCTTGTGACGCGTGGTGATACGACCGTTGTTGTTACGGCCGGCGGTCGAGCTCTGCGAGTCGAGCAGTGCCGCGAACGGCTTGCCCTGGTGCAGGTTCTTGTTGACCACCTTGACCATCGCGCGGCGACCCGGCGATGTCGGCTTAACTTTAACGATTGCCATGATTACTTGGCCTCCGCTTCAAAGTTGATTTCCTGGCCGGGCTTCAGGCAAACGTACGCCTTCTTCACGTCCTTGCGGCGGCCCATCGAACGGCCGAAGCGCTTTTGCTTGCCCTTCTGAACCAGCACGTTGACCGAATCAACTTCAACCTTGAACAGCAGCTCGACAGCCGCCTTCACTTCCTGCTTCGTGGCATCCGGTGCGACTTCGAACACGACTTGCTCGTTCTTGTCGGCAACCAGCGTCGCCTTTTCCGAGATCACCGGTGCGAGCAGGACCTGCATCAAACGATGATCGTTCTTGCGAATCTCGCTCATGACAGCAACTCCTCGATCTGGGCGACCGCAGCCTTCGTGACCAGCACTTTCTTGAAGTAGATCAGCGACAGCGGGTCAGCGTAGCGCGGCTCGACAATCGCCACGTGCGGCAGGTTGCGCGAAGCCAGGTACAGGTTCTCGTCGACCGTGTCGGTGATGATCAGCACGGAGTCGAGACCCATGGTCTTGAATTTGTCGGCCAGCAGCTTGGTCTTCGGCGCTTCGAGGATGATGTCCTCGACGACCGACAGACGGCCTTCACGGGCCAGCTGCGAGAAGATCGAGCAGAGACCTGCGCGATGCATCTTCTTGTTGACCTTGTGCGAGAAGTTTTCTTCCGGCGAATTCGGGAAGATACGACCACCGCCACGCCACAGCGGGCTCGACGACATACCGGCACGAGCGCGACCCGTACCCTTCTGGCGCCACGGCTTCTTGGTCGTGTGCTTGACTTGCTCACGGTCCTTCTGTGCGCGGTTACCCTGGCGAGCATTCGCCTGGTAAGCGACGACGACCTGGTGGATCAGCGCTTCGTTGTAGTCACGACCGAACACGACGTCCGATGCGTTGACCACTGCACCTTCCTGACCATTTTCGTTCAGGAGCTTGAGTTCCATTATTTCGCCCCCTTGGTCTTGACGGCCGGCGTCACGAAGACCTTGCCGCCCTTCGCGCCCGGAATCGCACCCTTCACGAGCAGCAGCTTGCGCTCTGCGTCGATACGAGCGATTTCGAGGTTCTGCACCGTCACCGTCACGTCACCCATGTGACCCGTCATGCGTTTACCCGGGAAAACACGACCCGGATCCTGCGCCATACCGATCGAGCCCGGCACGTTGTGCGAGCGCGAGTTACCGTGCGTGGCACGGCCGGAGGAGAAGTTGTAACGCTTGATCGTACCGGCGTAGCCCTTACCGATCGACACGCCTTGCACGTCGACCTTCTGGCCCACTTCGAAAAGATCTGCACCGACCACGGCGCCATTCGACAGCTCGGCTGCCTTGGCCGCGTCAATGCGGAATTCCTTGAGGATTTCACCGGCTTCGACACCGGCTTTGGCGAGATGACCTGCCAGCGGCTTCGTCACGCGCGATGCGCGGCGGGAGCCGAATGCAACCTGCACGGCCGTGTAGCCGTCGGTTTCAACAGTCTTGATCTGCGTCACGCGGTTGTCCGACACGTCCAGCACGGTGACGGGAATCGAATCCCCTTCAGCCGTGAAGATACGGGTCATGCCAACCTTGCGACCTACGAGTCCAAGGCTCATCATTTTCTCCATTCCCGACTGCGATTGGTCGGGGCTGATTTACAAAATGCCGGGCACGCAAGGCCCAACTTTTTTACGCGAATACGCGAAAAGCCAAGCAGTATAGCCCGACTTTCCGATTTCCGCAAGCAATACAAAGACTTAGCACCGCCCGGCGGACCGACCGGCGCTGGAAGCCTTACTGCAGCTTGATTTCCACGTCGACGCCAGCCGGCAGGTCGAGCTTCATCAGCGCGTCAACGGTCTTGTCCGTCGGGTCGACGATGTCCATCAGGCGCTGGTGGGTACGGATTTCGAGCTGATCGCGCGACGTCTTGTTGACGTGCGGCGAACGCAGAATGTCAAAACGCTGAATGCGCGTCGGCAGCGGCACCGGGCCACGGACGATTGCGCCAGTCCGCTTCGCGGTATCGACGATTTCGGCAGCCGATTGATCGATCAGACGATAGTCGAATGCCTTCAGGCGAATGCGGATTTTCTGTTGCTGCATGACAATTCCTTGAAAAGAGCGAGGCGATGTTGCATCGCCGGACACTAAAAGAACGTGAAACATGACGCCAGCGGGGAGCGAAGCATCAGGTTCCGGACAGTACTTCCACTGCTAAGCCCGCGATTCTACACGAAATTCTGAAGTAGTGTTGCGTGTTTCTTGGTGCGCGCAACGCGCCGCCGGAAAAACAAAACCGGGCGCCAGCGCAAGCTGGGCACCCGGTTTCGACGGTACAACCGCGTACCGCGGGAATCGCGGACCCCGTCGGGATCCGCGGATCGTCGATATTACTCGATGATCTTGGCGACGACGCCGGCGCCGACGGTACGGCCGCCTTCGCGGATC